>DATHEN010000431.1:0-9815 GCA_035318565.1 Polyangiaceae bacterium | reverse complement strand
ACATCCGGCAGCGGCGGCGCGGCGGGAACGGGCGGATCGGCAGGCACCGAGGCCGGGGCCGGCACGGGCGGCACGGGCGGCACTGAAGGAGGCTCCCCGACGAATTGGGCACAGGGCACCAAGGGCGATCCGCTCTCGACCACCGAGGACGACCGCATGTGGACCCCGGTGTTCGACGGCAACAACAGCTTCTACGTCGTCGGCTATCAAGACGTCGGCGGCAACGGCGACAAGCAGATCGCCATCGCCAAGTACAGCACCGCGGGGCAGCGCGACGCGACCTTCGGCATCAAGTATCACAACCATTCGACCTTCGCGGGGCTTCCGGACAACCCGAGCACGCCTGCGAGCGATCCCGTCGCCTCTGTCGAGCAGGGACGCGACGCCGTGATCCAGAACGGCAAACTCGTGGTGTTGGCAGCGGCGGAGGATCCGACGGACGCCACCAACCATGTCATGGTGGTGCTTCGTTTCACCGCGACTGGCACGCTCGACACTACTTTCGGTCCGGCCAATACGGGCAAGGTCGAGCTCGATCTCGGAGATACGCCCAACGACGCGCCCTGGGGTCTCGATATCGACGCGCAGGGACGCCTGTTGGTGTTCACGGCGGGCCGCACCCGCCGCACCACTCCCGTAGTGGGCGACGCGGGCGCAGGCGACGCGGGCGCGGGCGCGCGGCTCACCGATTCGGATCGCTACGTGATTCGTCTAACGGAAGACGGCGCATACGACACCGGCTTCGGCCCGGGCCACGACGGCATCTTCAGCGTCGATCTTCCGAGCTCGGGCACGAATACACTCGGCCTGAACGACAGCCAACGCCACGGTTTCGTGCTGCGCTCCAGCAACTGCGACGGCGCGGACGCGGGCGCCGGCTGCCCGATCATCTCCGCTGGATATACGAACGTCGGCGGTCGCAATCAGGTCGCCCTGATCAAGCTGAATGGCGACGGAACTGCGGACACGAGCTTCTCGGGCGACGGCATCTTCCGCTTCGGTCCGCCCTCCGGCATGGCTGAAGCGTACGGCGTGGCAATGCAGCAAAACGGCAGCTTCGTCACCATCGGATACGGTCAGGTCGACCTGGAAACGCCCGGCGGCAACCTGGACATGGTGTCGTTCCGGGTCACGCCTGCCGGCGTGCTCGATACCAGCTGGGGCGCGGGCGGACTGGTCGCCTACGACGTGGCCGAAGCTGAAGATCGCGGCCGCTACGTACTGGCTTTGCCCGACGACCGCATCCTGCTAATCGGCGCGGGCACGGCCACGCCGAGCGATAAGGATGCAATGCTGGTCCTGCTCAGCAAGGACGGCCAACCCGCCTCTTACTTCGGCCCGGACGGCCGTCAGCTCTACAGCTACGGCGCGCCCAACGAAGAGTTCTACGGCGCGGCGCTGTCACCGGACGGCAAGTGGGTGGCAGCGGTGGGCTACGCCGCTGCCGGCGGCACCCTGACGAACGGCAACTCCACCGTGCTGGTTCTCCCAGTCGGGGAATGACGAAGGGCCCCTGAACCATGACGAGCGACACATCCCTACTGCACCGCCTCACTGGCCTGCTTCTCACTTCGGTGATCGGTGTGTCGCTCGGGTTCGGGTGTCGTAAGGCCGCCCCAGACGAGGTCGTCAATGGCGGCGACCTCGGCAGCGGTGGCAATCCCTCCGGAAGCGGCGGAACGGGCAACCAGGCGGGATCCGCCGGCAGCACGTCGCTACCGGACGGAGGCCTCGAGCTTCACTGCGAAGCTCCGGAGCCGCACGCAGATCCGACATTCACCAAGCAGAAGCTCCTGGAGGCCGCTGCCGACTGTGCCGCTTTCCAGTACTGCCGCTTCGAAGGTGCCGCTGGGGCATTGCGTGAGGCCGCCAGTGGATTCGCCGCAACGCCCGATGCCCAGCACCGGGACACGGCGCGCGCCGCATGGCAACAGGCCATCAATGCCTGGGAAGAAGCCGAGCTCTTCAGCTTCGGCCCGGCCGCGGCCAGCACCGAGCCCGGCGGTAAGGACTTCCGCAATCTGATTTACTCCTGGCCCCTGAACGGGCGCTGCAAGGTAGACGAGCAGATCGTCAGCCGTTTCTACGAGACCCCCGATTTCTTCGGGCCACCGACTCGCTCGCTGATCAACGGCCGCACCTTGAGCGCGCTCGAGTATCTGGCCTACTACGAAGGGACGGACAACGGCTGTCATCAGCTCTCGCCGATCAACTCCAACCGCACCTGGGCGGCGATCGAGCCATCCGCGCTCACGGCGCGCAAGGCCGCGTACGCCGCGGCTGCCGCCGAGGACGTATTCACTCAGGCACGCGCCCTGGTTCAAGCCTGGCAACCCGAACAGGGAAATTTCAGGGCCACACTCACTCAAACCGGCAATCCCGTGTTTGCCAGCGAGCAGGCCGCGCTGAACGCCATCAGCGACGCCATGTTCTACCTCGAGAAGCAGGTCAAGGATCAGAAGCTCGGTGTTCCACTCGGACTGTTGCCGGAATGCCCGAGCCCGCCGTGTGTCGACGCCGTGGAGTCGCGCTGGGCAAACGCCTCACTCGAGCACGTCCGCAGCAATCTGCGCGGCTTCCGCGGGCTCTTTCAGGGTTGCGGAGTCGGCAACGCCGGCATCGGCTTCGACGACTGGCTCGTAGCCACGGGATCGGCTGACCTCGCAGACCGCATGCTTCGAGCCCTCGACGCAGCCGACGCAGCGGCGACGGGCCTGGACCAACCGCTGCAGCAGCTCTTGGTCGCCGACCTCGCGCGCGTGCGAGCGCTGCACGAAGCCATTCGAGGCGTGACGACACTCTTGAAGACCGAGTTCGTGACGAACCTGAACCTGGAGCTTCCTGCGACATCCGAAGGCGACAACGACTGATCTCCGGGCTACGCCATGTCTCACCGAGGCCGCTCAGAGCTACTGCGTTCGATGCCTGCACGCGTGCAGGCCTGGTTCGAGCTCGCGTCGAGACCGGCCGATGGATCCTGGCTCGCGGCATTCCGCGTGCTTTACGGCCTCTCGATGTGCGTCAGCATGTTGCGCTTCATCGCGTACGGCTGGATCGATGATGCCTTCGTACGCCCGCAGTTCCACTTCAAGTACTGGGGCTTCGGCTGGGTAGAAGCGCTGCCGGCGCGCGAGCTGCACGCGCTGTTCTGGATCCTGGCCGGCCTGGCATTGGCAGTCGCGCTGGGATTTTGCTTTCGGATCAGCGCGCTGCTGTTCGTGGCGGGGTTCAGTTACCTGCAGCTGATCGACGTCACGACGTACTTGAATCACTACTATCTCGCGAGCTTGCTGGGCCTGCTATTGGCAGTCTCGCCGGCGCAGCGCGTTTTTTCGTTGGATGCTCGCCTCCGGCCACGATTGGCGGAGCGCTCGCTGCCCGCTGGCTGGCTCTACCTGTTCCGCTTTCAGGTCGGCGTCGTCTACACCTTCGCCGGCATTGCCAAGGCGCACACGGACTGGCTGATCCACGCGCAACCTCTACGCATCTGGCTCGGGGCTCGCACGGACCTGGCGCTGCTCGGCCCGCTCTTCACGTACGAGTGGGCACCGCTCATGCTGAGCTGGGCCGGCTTTCTGTTCGATTCCACGATCGTACTGTGGCTGTCCTGGTCGAGAACGCGATCGCTAGCGTACCTGTTCGTGGTCGTCTTTCACTTCGTCACCCGCATGCTGTTTCCGATCGGCATGTTTCCCGTGATCATGGTGTTTTCGGCGCTGGTGTTTTTTCCGCCGGACTGGCCATGGCGGCTGGTCGCGCGCGCACGCCGGCTTTTCGGCGCCGGCGCGCCGGCAGCGAGCGCGCTCCCAGCTCCGGTGGGTGAGTCTGCCTCTACGCGAGCCCGCTTCGGACGCGCAGCCGTGCTGGTCGCGCTCGCGTACTGCGGCGTCCAGCTGCTGCTGCCATTGCGGTTTTTGGCCTACGGCGGCAACGTCCGCTGGCACGAGCAAGGCATGCGATTTTCGTGGCGTGTGATGGTGCGCGAGAAGAACGGCAGCATCACGTACTGGGTGCGCAGCTTGCGTACGGGCCGCGTCTGGGAAGTGAGCCCGCGGCGCTATCTGACCCGCCGCCAGGAACGCGAAATGTCCGGGCAGCCCGATTTGATCCTGCAGCTCGCTCACCACATCCGCGATGATTTTGCGCAGCGCGGGCTGGGCCCCGTCGAAGTGCGCGCCGAGGCGCTGGTCTCGCTCAACGGACGTCGCGTGGCGCCGCTCATCGATCCGAACGTCGATCTGGCGCGGGTGCACGACGGCGTGGGACGCGCACACTGGGTGCTCTCGGGACCGCCCGCGCCGCCACCGCACACGCGCCCGATTTGACGGCGAATCAGAACTCGACTTTGGCGCCGACCTGTACCCAGCGCGGCGCGTTCGGACGCGCGCCGAATGGCCGCCGGGACACGATGTACAGCTCGTCGAACAGGTTGCGCACGTGGCCGTAGATTTTCAAGAACCGGAAGGGTTTGAAGTGCGCGCCGACGTCGACCGTGAATTGTTCGTCGGTCGTCACGACTTCATCCAGTGGTTCGGCGCCCGCTTCCTCGCGCATCTTGGAGACGTAGTTACCCGACACGTAGCCACCCGCACGCTCTGCTTCTAGACCGATGGACGCGAACGCCTGGTGCTCCGGTACGTAAGGCAGTTCATCCCCTGCCTGCACTACGCCGAAGGTGGGATCGTCCGAGCGGAAGTCCTCGAGGAGCTCCGTGCGCGTCAGCGTGTACGTCGCTCGCAACGGCAGCTTCAGGGAGGCGGTGATGGGCGCTTCGAATTCCACGAGCGACTCCACGCCGTAGATGCGCGCTTCTCCGGCGTCGAATTGACGGTCGAGCGCCTCTTCACTGCAGCCCTCCGAGAAGGTGCAGATGCTCGTGAGGTTCGAGTAATCGTTGTAATAGCCGATCAGCTCGGCGCGCAGCGCGCCGGTCGTGAGGCGTGCGCCGGCTTCGTAGTTCAAGCTGACCTCCGGATCGGGACGCGTCTGAATATCGGGCGCCGGCGGGCTCATACCTCGGTAGACGCCGGCCAGCACGCCGAACGCGTCGGTGACGGAATAGAAGGCGCCGATTCCAGGCAGCGCTATCTGAGTGGCCGAGCCGTTGGAACGGCGCGCGGCGCGGTCGCGGAATATCGAACGCATCAGCTCGACGCGGATGCCCGGGGTGACGGTCAAGCGCTGCCACGTCAGCGCGTCGAAAACGTGCGCGGCAACCGCATCGGTGAGCGCTTCGTTGAATGCGGTCACCTCGGTGGGCTCGTTTGCTGGAATCAGCTGGCCACCGATGTAGAAGAAGGCATCCTGACTGTGACGCCGCTCCACACGGTCATTGTGAAAACGCAGACCGTACTCGAGCTGATGGGTGAGCGGGCCCGTCTCGAACTCGAGCTCGACTTTGCTCTGCACGCCCTGGCTCACGAATGCGCGCTGATTGGGGCCGATCAGAATCGTCTCTCCCAGACTGCTGCTGTCGGCGCGGCCGCTGATCACCGCGTAGTACGGCGCGTTGCCGGCCTCCTCGGGCGCACGCAACACGTCGAAAACTCGCCTGCCTCGGAAATCGTTCACCTTGCGCCAGATCCGCGAAAAATCGTTGCGGTAGGCCGTGGTGGTGATGGCCATCTTTCGCGTCGGCTGAACGTAGTGGGTGGCGGCGATCGCCGTGCGGTGCCACGCCATGCGATCGAGCGCGCTCGCGCCGTAGCGCGCCAGCGGGTTCCTGCGAAAATCCGCGTCTGTCAGCCCCAGGTACGTCTCGTTCGAAGTCTCTTCCGAGTACGTCGCTTTCAGGCGCACCTCGTGCGTCAGCTCCGCGTGCGGATCGAAACGGTGAACGCCCTTGAACATCCATTCATTGCGGTAGAAGCCCGTGTCCGCGCCAGTCGGCAGCTCCTTGAAGCCGTCGCTGCGCAGATGCACGCCTTCGATCAGAAAGCCGGTTTGCTCGTTGCTGCTGCCGAAATAGCCGTGCGCTTTTCCGTAGCCGTAGTCGCCCCCGGCCAAGTCGATGGCGCCGCTCGCGTTTGCCGGGATCGGACGAGTGATCAGATCGACGCTTCCGCCGATTGAGTGGGGTCCGTACTGAATGGCGGACGGCCCTTTGAGCACGCGCATCTGGTACATGCGCGTCGCGATCGGGAAGTAGTACGCTGCCGGCGCAGAGTACGGCGCGGGCCCGAAGAGCACGCCGTCTTCCAGGAGCGTGACCTTCTTGCTGCGATCGGAAGAGGCCCCGCGAATACCGATGTTCGGGCGCAAGCCCACGCCGTCTTCCTGACGCACGTAGACACCCGGCACGAGCTGCAGCGCGGCGTGTGGATCGTCGTAGTCGAAGCGCTCGAGCGTGCGGTTGTTCAAGACATGAGCCGAGCCCGGAGTTGCCCGCGTGCGCGCTCCGAGCACGGTCACTTCGGTTTCACGGTCGGACTCCGGCGGCTGGGCCTCTTGCTCGACCGCGTCGCGCTCGGCGCCTCCCTCGTCCACCGGCGCGCCCTCGTTCTCCGCCTTCGAAGGAGCTGGGGCAACCTCGACCTCGACCTTGCCCGAGGGAGGTGGAGGCGGCTGTGCCGGCGCCCGAGGCTGCGGTTCGGGTTCCGGCTGAGCAAGCGCAGTACCCGAAATCAGCGCGGCCAAGAGACCCACGCCGAACGGTGCGAACCGAAAAACTCGCCGTATTTCGACGCATTTCGAACGCGGCTGCGCGGGAACCATCGCCGCCCCGTTAGCATGCCTCGCTGAAATTGAAAACCACTTTCAAGAAGAACGCGCGGCAAAAGCGGCTCGGAAATCCGCTATCTCGAACGCCGGAGCCTCACTCCAGACGGCGTTCTTCGGTTTCTTCGATCTGAGCCAGCGCCGCTGCGAGCGCGTCCTTCGCGCGTTCTAGGGAGGCGCGGTCCTCATCCCACTTGGCGTGGGCACGGCGGACGCGCTCCGCCTCGCGTTCGATCGTTGCGCGCAGCTGACTGGAGTCACTGCCCACCGAGACGATCTCGGACTCGAGGCGCGCGATCTTCGAGTCGCGCTCGTCGATGATGTTCCGGGCGCTGTCCCGCTCGTCGGTGCGTTCGTCCAGCTGGCGCTGAAAACCGGTCAGGCGTTGCTCGGCGTCCTGCAGCCGCTTGCCGAGGGCGTCCCTATCCTGAGTGCGCTCGAACAGCTCCGCTTCGAGGTTGTCCAAGCCTTGCTCGCGCTCCTGAACCAGCGCTCGCGCGCCTTCGAGCTCTTGCCGCAGCCGCGTGAGCTCCTGCTCGGAAGCGCCCTGTGACGTGCCTAGCTCGTCGACGGCCTTGGCGAGGCGCTCGCGTTCGCTGCGCACGTCGAAGAGCTGGTTCTCGAGCCCATCGATGGCCGCTTCGCGCTCTTCGATGGTTTGTCGCGCATCGTTGCGATGAAAGGTGAGCTCCTCGATCTGTGCCTCGAGTGCGCTCAGCTTGCTCTTGTGCTCGTTCGCGATCCGTTCGACCGAGTCTCGGTGCTCGGTGACGCGGTCCAGCTGATCTTTCAGCGACAGCAGCGTCGCGACCTGCTGTTCCTGCGCAGCCAGAGCGCGGTCGCGCTCCTCGGCGCGCTTCTCGAGATCCGCACGCAGGCCCTCGATCGCGGCCTCGAACGCGGCTTCGTTGTCGGCATGCTCGCGTTGGCTCGCGGACAAGCCCACGGAGTGTCGCTCGTGGAGCTGGGCGGTTTCACGTTCGTGTGCGACCCGCTGTTCGGCGAACGCGCTCTGGTAGCGGCTCTCGGCGTCCCGCAGCGCTTGCTCGTGCGCCCGATTCAGCTCAGCGCGCTGGCGTTCGAGCCGCTGTTCTGCCGATTCCTCGGCGTCTGTCAGCGCCTGGGCTTGCTCGGCTCGGAAGCGCCCGCGTTCTTCGTCGCTGGCGCGGTTCAGCGCCGAAAGCTTGGTATCGAACTCGCGCTGCAGTTCCGCTTCGCGCGTCGAGAGCGCGCTCTGTCTCGCTTGCGTGAGCTCGTCGCGTAGCGCGCGCAGGGCGCTCTGCTGTTCGGCTTCGAGCGCCGAGCGAGCGGTGTCGATGGCCGACTGGCGCTCCGCTTCGGCTTCGGCGCGCGCGCGCGCGGCCGCTTGCTGTGCTTGTTCCGCGGCCTTGCTCCGCGCTTCGTCGCGCTCGGCGCGAAGCTCGCCCGCTTCACGCGAGCGCTGCTCGAGATCGGTCCCTAGTTTTTCGACCTTGCGCTTGAAGTCCTCGGCGCGCTTGCTCGCCTGCTCCTTGTCCGCACGCAGCACGTTTTCCGTCTTCAGCTTCTCGGCGAGCTGCTTTTCGAGCTCGTCGACTCGATCAGTCAGATCGGCCTTCTCGCGCTCGCTCGCGAGCACGCTGTCGCGGCGTGCCAGCAGCTCCTTGTCCCGGGAGCTGAGCTGATCCCGCAGATCGAGGATTTCCTTGTCTTTCCTGTTCAGCGACTCGCGCAGATCGAGAAACTCGCGCGCCGAACCGGCGCCCTTGCCCGCCGACGACACGCGCGCCTTGGTTTCGTCGAGCTCGCGCTGCAAACGCGCTACCTCGGCATCGCGCAGGGCGGCCCGGCGTGCGCTGTCCTCGAGCTCGGCGAGCTGACTGCGGCTGCTGCGCAGCTCGTCTTCGAGCTCGACGATGCGGGTCTTGTACTTGCCGACGTCCTCGCGGAATTTTGCCGACTCCTGCGATGCCAGCGGCCGCGGGGGAATCGAGGACTGCCGCATCTCGGGTGCGGGCCTCGAGTCGCGGCGCGCCAGCGCCGGTTCCGGCACACTCTCGGGCGCGAAATCTCCAGGAGCGAGCGATTGCACGGAGGGCGGCGCCTCTTCGACCAGCGCGTCGAATGCTTCCTGAGCAAAGCTTTCGACTTCCTCCTCCAGCTCGGGTTCGGGCGGCGGCGCCTCGCTCTGCGGTGGCGCAGGCTGACTCGGATACAAACTGCTGGCTTCGTCGATCTCGATTTCGTCGTCGATGACGATCGCGTCCTCGCTCATCGGCGGCGCTTCGCTCGCCTCGATGGTGACGAACTGCCGCATGCGCTGGACCAAGTCGTCGAAAGAAACGGGCTTGTGTATGTAGTCTTCCGCACGAGTCCGCAGGCGCCGATGCTGCTCGAACGTCTCCTCGGTGGAGTCGCTGCTCATGATGATGAGCGGGATTTCCTTCAACGCCGGATCGCGCTTCAACTTGTTGCAGACCGAGAAGCCGTTCATACGCGGCAACTCGATCGACAACAGAATGAGGTCCGGCGGATCGCTCGACGCGGCCGTGAGCCCGGCGCTGGCGTCATCCACCACTCTCGTTTGACATCCGAAACGAGCCAGGCCGCTCTGTAGCTCGCTGGCGAACCCGGAATCGCTCTCGAAGACCAGAACTTTGATGGGCATCAGTGACCGCGCGTGAGGAGCTTCAGCATGGTTCGCCTGGCGCGGCAGGCGCTCAGGGCACAGCGTGTCGTCAGGTAGAGCCAGGACCCATTACGATATCCAGCACTTGGAGAACGGTCAAACTCAGGTTTTGGGCCTGCGACTCGCCTTTTCTGCGTGACCGCTCACGCCAGCGCGCCGCGCGAGCACTTCAATAACCGCACGAAAGGGGATTTGCCGCAGCTCCAGGCCCACGAGCAGGTGATAGAGAACGTCCGCGGCCTCGCTCGCCACACGCTCGTCACTCTCGTTTTCCAGGGCTTTGCCGAGCTCGCCCGCCTCCTCCGTGAGCTTTTCGGAAATACGCGGCGCTCCGGCTTCGATGAGCGAGCGCGTGTAGCTCTTTTCGGAGGTCGCGAGCCGGCGCTCGTGCAACACCGCGGCGAGCTCGTCCAGGAAAGGCTGAGCTTCG
>DATHEN010000430.1:0-2204 GCA_035318565.1 Polyangiaceae bacterium | reverse complement strand
GCGGGGGCTGACTTTTTCCCATAGATCCGGGCGGCGCTCACGCGTTCGCTCGAGCGATTCCTCGCGGCGCCAGGCGTCCACGCGCGCGTGATCCCCGGTGCGCAGAATCTCCGGCACATCGAGCCCGCGGAACGTGGCAGGCCGCGTGTACTGTGGGTACTCGAGCAGGCCATCACAAGCGCCGCTGAACGATTCCACGCGCGCCGAGTGCTCATTGCCGAGCACGGAGGGCAAGAGCCGCACGCAAGCTTCTATCAGCGCCATCGCCGGAATCTCGCCGCCCGTGAGCACGAAGTCTCCGAGCGAAATCTCTTCGTCCACGAAATGACGCACGCGTTCGTCGAAACCTTCATAACGTCCGCACACCAGCGTCAGCGCCGGCTCGCACGCGAGCCGCTCGGCGGCGGCTTGATTGAAGACGTGGCCCTGCGGAGTCAGGAGCACGCGCCGCGCACGCTCCGGCGCGTTCGACGCGGCATCGAGCGCTTCCACGGCGCCCACCACGCAATCCACGCGCAGCACCATGCCCTGACCGCCGCCGTACGGCGTGTCGTCCACGCTGAGGTGTTTGCCGATGCCGTGAGTGCGCAGCGTTTCGAGCGCGACCGTGAGGCGTCCCGATACGATCGCCTTCTTGACGAAGCTCGTCTCGAGGAACGGCCCGAACAATTCGGGAAACAGCGTCACGATGCCGACGCGCAGCGTCCTTTCCTCGAGTGCCACGGTTCAGGCTATCACGCCGTCCAAGTTGGCAAGTTCGAGCTCACCGGCCTTCGTGTCCACCTTGACGAGCCACGGCTCCGCCAGGGGCTGTTCCACGAACTCGCCCGCGAGCGTACGGATCACGACGCTGTCGAGCGTGGGGTGCGTTCGCACTTCGACGACTTCACCGTAGAGCTCGCCGGCGATCTGGACCTTCACGCCCACCAGATCACACAAATAGTATTCGCCTTCTTCGAGCGCGGGTAGCTGCTCACGTTCGAGCGCGAGGCCCGCGCCGCGCAGCGCTTCGGCCGCGTCCCGATCGTTCACGCCGACGAGCTTCAGAAGCACCGTTCTGTCGGCGCGCCGCGCCTCTTCGATGTCGCGCCACGCCCCGGGCTGACCGGGTAGCTCGACCCAGACTGCGCCGACCTCGAGCAGCGCGTCGCTGCCTTCCCAGTGGACATGCGCCTTCACCCAGCCGCGCACGCCGTGCGCGCGAGCGATGCGACCTATCTCTATGCCGTCCACCGCGCTGTCTTGTGCTGAGCCACTCGACCGGCGCTCGCGCCCGTCAATCGACGATGTCGAGATGGGCGCGGCGGCCGAGCTTGGTGGAAGCCGCCGTCAGGATGGTGCGCATCGACTGAGCGGTGCGGCCATCTTTGCCAATCACCTTGCCGATGTCGTTCTTGGCCACCTTGAGCTCGATGAGCGAATTGTGATCGCCCTCTATCTCGGTGACCTCCACGCTATCTGGATCGTCGACCAGAGCCTGGGCGATTGTCGCAATCAGTTCCTTGAGAGCCATGGGTGAGAGAACTCCGGGGTCGCTGGCGCTTGGAGCGCCCGAAAACTGGAAGGAGCAAGTGGAGCGGAGCAGTCAGAACAGAGCGACCGGGCCCTCTAGGGCTTCAAGTTTCCTGCGCAGCCGGAGCCGGGCTCTTTTTGAGGAGCCGCTCCAGCGTATGCGAGGCTTGCGCACCCTGGCCTTGCCAGTATTCGAGGCGCTGCCGGTCGATTTTCAGGGCAACCTCGGCCGAGCTGGGATCGAACGTGCCGATGTTCTCGATGAAGCGCCCATCACGCGGGTTGCGTTCGTCAGTGACCACAACGCGGTAGAAAGGGACCTTCTTCGAGCCGTGGCGGGCTAACCGGATTGAAACTGCCATTTTTCCTCGATCGAACTCTGTCGCCCTGACCTAACCCAAAGAGTAGCACCGGGGAAGTAGGGTGCCAGGCGGGGCGGGGAGCAGAAGGGCCGGGAAACTAGAGTAAGCCTTACGGTATGGTCAAGGGCCGTGGTAGGTTTCCGGTCGAGTGTCCTCCGTTCGGGACGAGATCGTGCGTGTGATCCGCGAGGTGGTGGCGCCGCTAATTAGGGCGGACGGCGGGCAGGTGTACCTCGTGAGCGCCACGAGCGACGCCGTTTCCCTGCACCTGTCGGGGCGCTTTTCCGGCTGCCCCGGCAACACGCTGGCGAAGCGTCGGGTGATCGAGCC
>DATHEN010000429.1:0-7670 GCA_035318565.1 Polyangiaceae bacterium | reverse complement strand
CGACATGCTCTACTACTTCCCGGCGCTCATCCCGCGCCAGACCGGCAATGACATGGTGGCGCAAGAGTTCATGACGCCGACCGGCTACCCGCGGCATCTCGATCTGCGCCACGCGCCGCCTGCGCCGGGTGGCGATGCCATCGTCAACTGGTTTCGCGCAGTCGATCCGACTCTGGGTCGCGTCTTGGTCGAGCCAACCGTGGTCGGTGAACGGCTCGCCGCGCACGTGCCCGGGCTCGAGGTCATGGGCGGAATTCGCGAACGCAACCTGACGCATGCTCACGCCAATCTTTTTCGGCGCTACCCGGACGGCAACGCCCCGCGAGCCGAGCTCGAACGCTATCTGGAGCGCTACGCCGTACGCTGGGTGGTGCTGCGATCCGATCGACGTCCGCCGCCGGCCTACGAGCAGCTGCTCCGAATTCACACCACGCTACGCGACGGCGTGATCGCAGAGGTCCTGAAGCCGAGCACCCACGTCAAGCTGGGCCGCGGCCGCGTGCGCGCGTCGATGAACCGCATCGAAGTGAGCGGCAGTGATCCCTCGAAGCCCGTGGTACTGCGCTACCACTGGCTCGACACGCTCGTGTGCGAGCCGGATTGCCGAGTGAGCGTGGAACCCGAGCCCGAAGATCCGATTGGTTTCGTGCGCGTTGCCGCGCCGCACCCAGCCCGCTTCGTCATTCGCAATGCGTATTGACGGGTTTCACGCGCCGCGCTGCGCGTGCTGCGCATGGACACGACCCGCTGCGGCGATTGAGCACCCTTTTCTTCAAGGGCTGGAGCAAGCGCCCTCGGTGCTCGTCGTGTGGCACTCCGTCAAATCCAAATAGGTTCGCTTCCAGTCCTCGCAGGCAAGCGAGTGCCCCTGCGCGTACGCCTTCTCCCCAGCGGGTACGTCCGTCACGCTTGCGTATGGGCCGCAGTAGACGGGTGCGCTATCCGCATTCCCGACCGCCACACCGATCGGCTGCGTGCCGTTCGTGTACGAGTACGAACCGGTAGTGCTGTCGATTCGACCGACCCATTCGCTGAAGCAGACGCTGGCGTCTTTTCTCCACTTCCTGTTCGAGAGCGGGCCGGCGCCGTCCATGTAGTCGATGGCCCAGCCGCTCAGCGGGTCCGACTTCGTGGCGGCGCGTTCAGCTGTCGTGTAGCGGCAGTCGCGCATGATCGGGAGACAGTTTTTGCGCGCTTCCCACAAACACGGCGCCATGCAATTCGGCGGCGGCGGCGGGACCTCGACGCAGGTACCCGAGTGCGAGGGATTGCTGGTGATTTCCCAGCACACGTGCCCGGACGCGCAGCCCGAAATGAAGCAATCCGTCGCGGTGGCGGCGGCCGCACTAGCGCCAATCGCCTGCGTCGCCGTCAAATCCGCGTTGCCCGGGTACGCATAGCGGAGCTCGAGCACGTCCAGCGTGGTCGCGGCGGCAACGGGGGAGAAGCGCATCTGCAGCGAGCAGGAGCCCGTCAGTGCAGCCAGCCTCGTTCCCGTCGCGCAAGTGCCGCTTGCCAGCGAGAACGGCGCTGCCAAGCCCAGCGCAGCACTGGTTACGTTGCCAAGGGTCGCTTCGGCTCCGCCCGTGTTCGTGACGGTGTACGTCTCGATCGCCTCGCCGCCAATGGGCGTGAGATCGAAGTACGCAGCCCCGGAAATCGCCAGAGGCGGCGTGCTGGCGGCCGTGATCGAAAAACGAGCCGTCATCACCGGCTCGGGACTCGCGGGCCACGTGTACTCGAGCTCGACGACCTCAGAGAAGCTTCCGACTCGAGCCGGAGCAAACTCGACGTCGATCCAACACATCCCGCCCTGCGCGGGCAGCACTTGACCGCTCACACACGTTCCGCTCACCCAGGAGAACGGCGCTGCGAGCCCCAGGCCGGCGCTGCCAATGTCACCGAGCGTGACGTCGTGGCTGCTGGAATTGACGATCGTGTAGCCGTCCGTGCTGGGCACACCCACCGGCGTGCTCCACTCCTCCCAAACTTCAGTCCAAGGTCCGTCGGCGATCGGCGCACGACTTTCCGTCGACACGGCTTGCAAGGCGACGCGACCCGCGGAGCCATTCCCATCCCAGGTATAGCGAAGCTCGATGCTGTCGCTCAGGATACCCACCTGCATGGGCGAGACCCTGATCTCGAGCGAACAGGTGCCGCCCGCAGCCAACGTAGCGTTCGTCACACAGGTACCGCCGGCGAGCGAGTAAGGCGGCTCGAGGCCGAGCCCCGCGCTGCTCACCTGGCCGAGCTTGGCGGCCACGCCGCCTGCATTCCTCACCGTGAACGTTCGAGTCAGTGAGCTCGCTACGTCGACCGAGACCGTGTCCGGCAAAGGTCCCGAGATGACCAGCGAGGCTTCGTTGCACTCTGCGGCGAGGAGCAGCGAAGCCAGGCTCGCGACCAGACCCTTGGCGAGCGAACGATTCGAATTCTTCATGTTGCCCCGACCCGGTAAGCGCGAAGCTACGGATTTTCCAGCGCATCGGCATAATGTCACGCTTCGCCGCTCATGATCAGGGCATCTCTGTATCGAAATGCCGGCCGTCAGGGCCGGCGCCCGGCAATGGTCGCGCTCACCGAAGTACGCGGCCGCGGCAAAGTTCGAACGTCGACGAAGCCCTTCTCGGCGAGGAGCGCCTCGATGCCCTCGGGTGTGCTCGAAAATCCGCCGAACATGGCCGTGCGCAAGCGCGCGAGCGCGTTGGACAGCGGATCGCCACCCGCCGCCAGCGTCGGAAAGAGCACCCAGCCGCCGGGCCGCAGTGCGCGGAGCACGCACTGAACGACACGTCGGATGGCGAAGGGCGGCACGAACGCACTGGGAATCCAGGCCAGGTCGTAGGCGTCCTCGTCGGAGAGTTCCTCCGCCAGTTGCTCCCGCAGCTCGATACGTGCCTCGAGCCCCGCCGCGCGGACGTTGTCGTGAGCGAGCGCGAGCGCCGGTGTCCATGAATCGATGCCCACGATTCGCAACGACGGCCAACGCTTCGCCATCTCGATCGACAACGCGCCGACCCCTACGCCCACGTCCAGGAACGCCGCATCCGGCGCATCCAGACGTTCGGAGAGACCGGTGAGGCGCGGAGCGATGTTGCAGGCGAGCGCGCGCGGGAAAGCGGCAGAGACGTCACCCGCCGCCTGCAGGAGATCCGGTTCGGTGTGCGCCCAGCCAGTAGAACGCGAGCTTCGTCCGAGGAGCTTGGCATTGCTGAGAGCAAACGTGCGGATTTCGCCCAGCAGCGGCAAGAGCTCCGCTTCCGTCGCGCCGGCGAGGTCCGCGTCTATCCCGAGCAGGGCCACCACCTCCAAGATCAACGGCTCGAGGCTGGGGTCGAGCGCCTTGCCGGTGACGCGTGCGTCGAGTGCAGCGCCGAGCGCAGCCAAAGCACTCGCGGACTTGTTGAGACCCGATACGGTCTCGCGGATCTGATCGATGCTCACGCTACTTCCTCCTCGCTCGAACGCCGCTGCCACGGCGTCTCGAGTGCAACCTAAGAGCGCTCTCCCGGACGGTCGATTCCCCAAGAAAGCTCAGCGGCGTGCAAATCTGCACAACCACGAGACTGCCGAGGTTTACACTTGCCGGGTGGCCCGCAGCGACGACCTCCAATGGGATGACCTGCGCTACTTCTTGCACGCCATCCAGTCCAAGACCTTGGCCGGGGCGGCGCGTTCCATGGGCGTCGAGCACACCACTATCGGCCGGCGGCTTTCAGCTCTGGAGCGCGCGCTCGGCGCAGCGCTCGTCGTGCGTGGCCCGGACGGTCTCACCCTCACGCCCACCGGTGAGGCCATCGTGCCGCTGGTGCGCGAGGTCGAACGCGCCGTCGCCGCCGTGGAGGAGCGGGTGCGCTCCCAGAAGGTGCGCGTCCGACTCGCGATACCTTCGGCTTTGACTGGCTTTTTCACGGCGGGCTTGAGCGAGTTGCGGCGCAATCATCCGCAGATATCGCTCGAGATCGCGAGCGGCTCCCGACCCGTGGATCTGAAAAACGGCGAGGCCGACCTGGCGATTCGCGCGGGACCGATCGGCGACGAAGAACTGGTGGCCCGCAAGCTCTGCACGGTTGGCTGGTCGCTTTACGGTTCAGAGCCCTACCTGAAGCGACGCGCAGCTCCTACCGACGTGAACGACCTGAGCGGTCACGAGCTCGTGGGCTACGATTCGAGCCTTGCCGCCACACCGGCTGCCAAATGGGTCGACGAGCGCGCTGCTTCGGCCGTCATCGTCCTGCGCAGCCGCGAGATCACGGACATGCTGGCGGCCGCGCTGAGCGGCGTTGGGCTCGCCTTGCTGCCGTGCGCCGTGGCCGATGCCGAATCCAAGCTCACCCGCCTAACGAACGACGTGCTCGTCACCCGTGAAGTCGCGCTGGTGTTTCGGCGCGAAGCACTGCTCTCGGAACACGTGCGCACCGTGATCGAGTTCGTAACGGAGATCATGCGCGCGAACGCCGCGTCCATGAGTGGCGCGCGCTAGCACCTCGGCCATTCGTGCGCGCACCCGTGCGCGCACATGCCGCCGCACTTGAGCCGAGCTCCGTCACTCGTGATTGCCCGGCGAAGAGCGAGTGCATACTGTTCGCGTCATGCAAGCCGTGCCGCGAAAAACCCGAGCCCCGGCCGCGATCCTCGCCCTGCTGTTTGCGGCAGCGAGCGGCAGCGCCTGCAGTGACGCTTTCTGGAAAGCGTGGGAAGGACGCACACGGCGGTCACCACCCGCGTCACGACGCGGGAGTTCCGCTCGCGGACGCCGCTGCGAACGACGCGGGCTCCACTGACGCGGCAGAGCAAGACAGCGCACCGGACGCCGACGCCACCTCTTCTCCACCCGATGCCGGCGATCCGTTTTGCACGCCGTCAGCAGCGCTGATGGGACCGTGCATCTGGGATCTCATCTCCAACTGTCTGCCACCCCTCGACAGCTGCATCAGGCAGGTCAGTGAGGGCGACACCGGCGACTACACCAGAATCTGCGACACCCAGTCCACGTGGTTGGTCGAAAATTCCTCGTCACTCGCGCTGCGCGAAAACAACACCACAGTGACGAAAGACGGCAAACCTTGCTACAGCACGCGCTCCACGTGGGTCACGTTCGGTCCGTTCATCACGCGGTACTACGATGCGGCCGGCAGCCTCGTGGCGACGGAAGAGCTCGGAAACGACCCCTTCCTCGGCCGACGCGTGATCTGTCACGCTGACGAGGACCCTCAAATTCGATTGTTGCCGACGTGCGTGCGGCCGCCGAGCCACAAGTGCGCGTCCATTAGCGACGGCGTCTGCCCCTGAGCGCTCGAGTCCGCCCAGCTGATTCAAGCCGAGGCGCCGCGCTGGTCTTCCGCGCGCCGTCCCGGACTTCTGGGTCGATCGTCCGACGCGGAGGACGTAGCCGGATCGCGCCGCGCGATGAACGAGCGCCGGCCCTTTCCGTAGAGATCGCGCAGCTCGTCGAACGAGCTCACTCCGGAGTTTTGGGCGATGCGCGCATGGGCGCGACAGAGCGCGACCCTTCGCTCTCCAAAGCTGACCTCCACGAACTTCATGGCGGGGTCGAGCTTCGCGTCAGGCCGAAAGTTCTCACACACTTCGCAGCGCTGTTTCATGGCTCGAGTGTCGGCTTACCGCTGAAAACGGGCAAATTTGCTACACATGGGCCACGAACGATTCGCTTCGACCCTCGAGAGAATTCTTCGATGCTGAAATCTGGACGGTCCTTAGCCCGGCATTCTCGAGGAAGCTGCACCAGCGCGGCAGACGTCATACCTGTCCGTATGCGCGTGCGTTCATCGGCCTCGCTCCGCGGCTTTGGGCGCGGGCCAGGGCACGTCGGGCGAATCGCTGAGCGGATATCCTGCACGGAGCAAGCGCGGGCGGCAGCGCGCGCTGCACAGATCGTATTCGCGGTCGGTGGTGAGTACGGACCCTTCTCCGTCGTGCATCAGGCAGTCCGTCGTTCTACAGTGCGGTAGACCGTACGTGTGACCGATTTCGTGCACGCACGTCTTGCCGTAACGGATGCGCGCGTGCTCGGCGCTCTGCGCCAAGCGCTTACAGCGAAAGGAGGAAACGACGCAGCTCTTGCCATCGAGCGTCGCGAGGCCGAGGATCCCCCAGTCCTGGTGCGGCGGCTTGGTGGTCGAGATGTCGGCGCTAGTGAGCCCGAGAATCCGCTGCGCGTCGCTCGGCACACGGGCGCTCAAGAAAGCGAGCAAGCGTTCGGCACGGTAGCGCTTGCGCTTGGCGTAGTACGCAGACGCAGGCAGCGCTGAGCGCTGCAGTTTTCGGACTTCCACCGCATAGAAAGCGCGGAGCGCGCGCGACACGAAATCCACGTCTTGTTCCGCGAGGCTGTCGCCCAAGGGAGCCAAGTAAATGATGGGCGTGGGCTCGGCGCCTGCGTCCGGCGCCACGGCCGCAGCGGCCAACGACGCCCCGAGTGCCAAAAACTGGCGCCGATGAATTCCCGAGGCATGGGGCTCAATTGCGCGCACCCCGTTGCGACACGTGAGCGCTACCCTCCCTTGGCTCGCTCGAGCGCCCACATTCGGCGACGCCGGCACCATCGGCCGGCGACCGTGAGAACTATGCGGCGACGGCATTTGCCGCTAGCCTCGGCGTTGGTGGGTGACGAGCAGCAGCCGGCTTCGGACGGAGACCTCCAGTTCGAACGGGCGGAGTACGCCGAGCAGGGGCCCGCGTTCGTGTGCGCGGGGTGCAAGCGTTCGGTAAACGGCGAATACTACGAGGCGGGCGGCAAGTTCATCTGTCCGGCCTGTCGTGATGCGATGGAATCGGCGGAGGGCGGTGCTCAGCGCTTCATGGTCGCGAGCGGCCTCGGCATCGGCGCAGCGCTGATCGGCGGCGTGCTCTGGTTCGGTGTGCGGCGAATTACTGGTTACGAGATCGGCCTGATCGCCATCGCAGTCGGATTTCTCGTCGGGTTGGCCGTGCGAATGGGCGCAAAGGGACGGGGCGGCCCGCGTTACCAGGCACTCGCCGTGTTTTTGACGTATACGGGCATCGCCTTGAACTACGCGCCCGACATTTTCGAAACACTCCGAGAGGGAGCGCCGGAAGAGGCCACGCTTGCCAGCGCCAGCGCGCCGCGTGCGGCCGCTGATGAGGCTTCGCCCGGCGCCTCCGACGCGCAGGCACCGGCACGCCAGGTGGAAAGCAGCGGTACAGTGATCGGCCTCGCGGTACTTGCAGCCCTGGCGATCGCACTTTCGTATGCTGCTCCTTTCTTGAGTGGCTTCGAGAACATCATCGGACTGCTCATCATCGGCTTTGCGCTGTACGAGGCCTGGAAGCTCAACCGGCGCGTGCCGATCCAGGGTCCCTACCGCACGGGCACGGCGTCATCCGCAGATGCAGCAGCCGGCTGACGCTAGCGCGATTGCCACGAGCGTCTGCGCAGGCTGCGGTACGGAAATTCCACCGGTCGTGCTCGCCTGTCCCCAATGCGATCGCTTGGTGCATGGCGAGGACTTACGCAGGCTTGCTGCCGCCGCAGACCAGGCGACCCGCGCGGGCGATCACACCCGGGCAATCGCGAGCTGGCGCAGCGCTCTCGAGCTATTGCCGCCCGCTTCGCGGCAGCACGTGCAGATCGCCGCGCGTATCGAAGCGCTCGCGCTGAACGGTCAACAGAGTCCCGGCAACCAGAA
>DATHEN010000428.1:0-3319 GCA_035318565.1 Polyangiaceae bacterium | reverse complement strand
AGGCAAACACGCTGTTGTTCGTGCGCAGCGCGACCGCGTGGTAGTTGCCCATGCTGATCTGGGCCGCGTCCGTCACGTTCTGCACGGGCACGGGCAGCGAGCTCGCGTTGGTGTTCGCATTGCCGAGTTGTCCGTACGTGCCGGAGCCCCAGCACATGACGCGTCCGTTGCTGCGGAGCGCGCAGGTGCTGTTCATACCCGCGGCGACCTGTGCCGCATCCGCGATGTTCGCGACCGGCGTGGGCGCGTTCTGATTCGCGGTGCCGCCGTTGCCCAGCCGGCCGTCGTCGCCTTCGCCCCAGCAGACGACGCTGCCGCCTGCGCGCACCGCGCAGGTGTGTTGATCGCCGGCGGCCACCCAGATCGCGTCCGTCAGGCCGGCGACGGCCACGGGTGTTGAGCGATCGCTGTTCGAGCCGTCACCGAGCTGGCCGACGTTGTTGTCGCCCCAGCAGCGCACGGCGCCTCCGTTCAAGAGCACGCAGGCATGATCGCGACCGGCCGTGACTTGCACCACGTCGCTCAGCCCGCCGATCGCCGCCTTGTTCGTTTCCTGGCGGCTGGTGTCACCGCGGCCGAGCTGACCGCTGTCGTTGGCGCCCCAGCACGCCACACCCAGGGTGGTGGTGATCGCGCAGGTGAATGCCGTTCCGCCCGCGATCTTCTGCTTCTCGACCGCCAAACACTCGCCGGAGCGCTCGCAGCCGTCACTCACGTTGCCGTTGCAGTTCGAGAAGCCGGGTAGACAGGCGATCGCGCACGTCCCTTGCTCGCAGGAAGTGCTGCCATTCGGCCCAGCGCCGCAGGCATTGCCGCAGGCGCCGCAGTTGAGCGGGTCAGCGACGGTGCTGGTCTCACAGCCGTCACTCACGTTGCCGTTGCAGTTCGAGAAGCCGCTCGCGCAGGCGCCGAGCGTGCAAGTCCCTGCCATACAGTCGGCGCCGACCGTCGCCGAGTAACAGACCTTGCTGCAGCCGCCGCAATGGAGGTTGTTGGACGTGGTATCGGCCTCGCAGCCGTTCGTGGCCACACCGTCGCAGTCCGCTCGGTTCGGCCCGCACTTGCAGACGCCGGCTACGCACGCTTCGCCGGCATCGCAACCCGCGCCGCAGGCGCCGCAGTTCGACGCGTCGTTCTGCAGGTTGGCTTCGCAGCCGTCGCGCGCACTGCCGTTGCAGTCGACGAAGCCGGCGGAGCAGGCGCCCATCTGACAGGCGCCGGCGCTGCAGCTCGCGCCGGCGTTCGCGTATGCGCACGTGTTCCCGCAAGCGCCGCAGTTCGAAACGCTGGTCGCGCCGTCCGTCTCGCAGCCGTTGCTCGCGCAGCTCGTCTTGCTCCACGAGGTCCCGGTGCGTGAGTAGAGCGTGTTGGTCGTGCCATCACGGCCGCTGAGCGCCTCGCCGCTGCCCGTCGCGGAGTACTTCCAGGCGCCGCACAAGACGACGAGCATGCAGTCGCGGGTACGCGTGGCGCGGCCGCTATTGTAGTGCTGCAGGTTAGTGGCGGTCTGCGTGGTGCACGCGGCGCTGTCGTTGTCGTTGTTGCAGTCCATCAGCGTGCCGCCGCAGCTCTTGCACCTATTCCTGGCGTCGTCGGGGCAGGCGTCTATCTGGTTGAAAATGCCGTCTTCATCGCGGTCGAGCGCGGTGCGCACGCCAGAGCCCGGCGGCACACAGGTGTAGGTGATCTGCTGGCCGGCGGTGGCGGCGAGCGCTCGGAGGTTCGCGTCGCTCAGGTTCGCGGACGCGTCGTCCGGCTCGAAGGCGTTCGCCACCGGGCGGTAGAGCCAAGCGCGTTCTTTGGCGCCGATGGCGGCCGTCGCCACGACTTCGCACTCCGTGATGCCGGTGCCGAGCTCCTTCGAATGGAAGGCGGTCTCGGAGCGCGCGAGCATCAGGTCGATACGCGAGCCGGCGTTCGATGCGTTCGAGCTCGTGAGCGTCACCTGCTGACCCACGATCGGCGCCAGGTCGGTCGGCGCCACCATCACGAAGCTTATTACGTCACGGCGCTGCTGATCGTCCGCGAAACCGATGAGCCCGTTGCGACGACCGTTGAACTGCAGACCGTTGAAGAAGTGAAACAGCTGATCCATCGCGCCGCTGCTCTGGAAGCCGAAGCCGCGGATCTGCTCGCCCTGATGCACGCCTAGATCAGAGACCTGGTTTTGCAGCGGGGACTTGTGCTGCCCGAACATGCCGACCTTCGTGTAGGCATTGCGGAAGTGCGGCACCTTGATCGATTGAGTGATCTGGTCGAATGCCATGCTTCCGTCGGTCCCGAAGTACCCGGCCGCCGGATCCTGCGTGTGGCAGCCGTTGCAGGTCTCGTAGAAGCCGAGCAGGGGTGTGCCCGCTGCGCCGTGACCTTTGCCCTGGACCTTGAGCACGCCGCCCGGGCCGTCGTAGCCTTCCGCGCACGAAGCCGGCTGGCCGCGGGCGCTGTCCGGTCCCACGCACCCGAAGAAATACTGACGGCCCTTCTCTTGCGCGGCAGTCAGCGAGCTGTCGAGATTGCGGATCGGGTTCGGCGGTAGCAGCAGATTGAGGGCGAAGTCGGCGAATGACGCCATGTCCTGGTTCGAGATCGTGCCCTTCTTGCCGACCAGGCCGTCGAACGCGACGATGAAGTTCATGAAATCGTGACGCGCGTCGAACGGCGGCCCGCTGCGTGAGCCGGGATTTTCGCCGAAGAAGCCGGTGCTGCGATCACCGCGCCAGTGCAGTGGCCCGTGATTCTGCATGCCGCGCAGCGTCTGCGTCACCATCGGTCCTTTCATCGGGTGCAGCTCACGCAGCTTGCCGGTCCCGTTGATGATCGAGGCCACGGACGCGACGAGCGGGCCAATATCGGGGTCGAAGGCGACGAGCGGCGTCGAGGCTACCTCGAGATGGAACGGCTGCCCCATATACGTCACGGCGCCGTTAGGATCGCCGAGGTCCCAGGCCAGCTGATCGGTGTCCCCGAAAATGTGACAGCTGCCGCACGACCCTTCACCGTTCGACGAGCTGAGGTTCGCGTCGTACAGAAAACGACGGCCCTTGACGACGGCTGCGGGCTCCGGATTCAAGAGCTCGAGGTGCTGCGTCTCGGACTTGCTCGCGAGGTCGATCGCAGACACCGAGTTGTCGAAGCGGTTCAGCACGTACAGCCGATTGCGGCTCTCCGAGAGTGCCAGGCCCGAAGGACCGCCGCCGCTGACCGGAATGTGGTCGCCGGCAGAAGCGTACGGATCGAATGAGCCGGCCTCGAGCGCGGCAGTATCGTACACGCCGATCTTACTCGAGCCGTACGCCGCCAAATAGAGCTTCTGGCCGTC
>DATHEN010000427.1:0-5534 GCA_035318565.1 Polyangiaceae bacterium | reverse complement strand
AGTACGTCTGCCACAAACAAACGTTACCGTGCGTGCGCAGCTGGGCCTGCCCGTAGCCGCCGCCGCGGTACCCATTCACATGCATCCAGCCGGCCTCGGGATCGCACACGCTCGGAAATTCCGGAACGATCTCGTTCGCCTGCTCGACGCAGCTCTCCACCTCCGGATCCGCGCACGCTCGGAAAGCGTTCCAAAGACACGGCGGAACGCAGTAGTCCGGGGGCGCATCGGCGGGGCTTTCGAACAGGAATGCTGCGTCGCACGCCACGGGAGCGTCCGCTGCTCCGCTGTCCGAGGCATCGGACGGCGTGGGTCGCGCGTCGCACTGATTCAGCGCGTCGTCGCTCGGTGCGACGTTTCACAAGCGTCGCAAGGGGAAGTCGCTATCTCGATGGCGTTGCATTCGCCGGCTCGCCATGCTGCAAACGCCCCGATGCCAAAGAGGTTTCATTTCGCAGCGGCCGTGATGCTGCTCTCGCTGTGCGGCGCGTGCAGCAGTGACGATGGCAGCGGCGCTTCTTCCGAGGCCCCGCCGCAAGCGTATAACGGGGACTGTGACTCGACTCGCTGGTCGAACGTGAGCCAGCGCTGCTGGAGCTGCATGTGCGGTGCCTGCAAGGAGCAGCTGAACGCCTGCACGCAAGGCTGCATGACGGCATTCGAGTGCGCGCTGGAAAAGGACGTGCTCGTGGGAGAAGGAGACCAGATCCTCTGTGAAATCCGCGGCACCGGGGCGCTCTGCTTGCAGGACCCGGTGAGCCAAGCCGCCGCGCCCGAGCTGGTTACCTTCGACACCTGCTTGATCGCCCGCCACAGCGAGCCCGCGGAGAGGCTGCGCGTTTGCGAAGCCGAGTGCGGCATCAGTTACACCGACGACGTGTGCGAGCGCTATCCGTAGCCGCCGATCAGACATCACTCGAAGTCGTTCAAATGGCGTTCGGCGACGAACGGGCCGAACGGTACGAACGCGGCGATGAACAGGCCCGCGGTCAGCGTGCGCTTGAAGCGGTACTCGACGGCCGCTTGCAGCACCAGCACGATGTACAGCATGAATAGAACGCCATGGCCCCATCCCGCGACCTTGGTAGCGACGGGCATGTCCATCAAGTACTTCAGCGGCATCGCCACGCCGAGCAGGAGCAAAAACGAGATGGCTTCCAGGCGTCCGACCCAGCGCAGGCGCTGTAGAGACTCCGTTTGCATCAACGCTGGCATAACACGGCTTCTGATGATTCATCGCATCTTGGAGCGACGCCCCGAGATCTCGGCCAAGTGCTTGGTCTCGCTGCGCTTCCGGTGCTGACGTACGAGAGTACGCTCGGCGCCGGTTCTCGCTCGACACGGCGCATTTGGCCGAGCTTTCGGGGCGGGGTGACGTGTGATGAATGATCAGACACAGCTTGCACCGCTCGTGTCTTCACTTCCGGGCGACGTGGCGGCGGGTCGGTAATTCGGTATCGCAGAGCGTGCGCGTCAGGAACTCGTCGTCGCCGACGGCCGTCTCGTGGGTGGTCACGCGCCCCAGTACTTTGCGCGTGACGAGCGAGCCGTGAACCTGGGAAAGCTCCGCCAGACGCTTGTATTTGGCGATCAAAATCGGCGTGCCGGTACTGACGAACCAGTGTTCCACTTCTGAAAGACTGCGTTCATAGGTCTCGATGTCGGCGCTCGCGAAGGCGATGCGGGCCCGAGCGTCATGTAGCAGGCCGTGTACGAGTGGGTGATCGCAGTCGGCGAAGCGTTTCAAGGCGCCGTCCAGGCGCGCCAAGCCTCCGGCGAAGTCACCTAGACCCGCATCGGCAATCGCCAATTGGATATCCAGGCCGAGAAAGTGCGAGACGTACTCGCGATCGGCGTCGGTCAGGTGCTCGAGTGTATTTTCGCACACGCGTTTGGCCTCTGCGTATTCGCCGAGCTCGTTGTAGCCGCGTGCCCAGAAGGCCTGCGCAGCGCCCCAGCCGTTGTAGCTGCGCGGCACCTCCTTGACATAGACCTCTCCGACCTCGTCTGCGAACTTTGGATCGCCGCGGGAGCGCATCAGGCCGTGCTTGGCGAGCACGGCGTAGCGCTTCAGAGAAGGCACGCTCTGACCGAGGATCTCCAGGCGCTGCGCCACGCGCGTCGAGGACACGACGTCCGAGAGCAGCGTGTAGATGAGGATCAGCGCCGGTGTTTCCCAGGTTTCGACTTGCCAGAGCGATCCCAGGTGCGCGGCGCGCAGCTCGAGCTCCTCGCGATGAGCCGCGGCTTTGGCGTACTCGCCGCGGTTCGTGTAGTAGAGGAAGCGAAGCTGGCTCGCGATCGTCTGATAGAGCTTGAAGTCCATCTTCTCGAGCGCGTCCGCGCTTTCCAGGGCCGTCTGCCCATGCGCGCGGAAGATCGCGAAGGACGCCCGCGCGAAATGACTGGCCGCCACGTAGATCTTGCGGCCTTCATCGGGCAGGCTCGGATAGTAACGACGATCCTGAAAGCGTCTCAGGAGCTTGTCGAAGGTCTCGTAAGCCACGGCCTGGTTGTCGCGGCCAATTTCTCCGAGCGCCCGGCAAAAATCGTAGATGCCCACCGGGGTCAGGCGATCGGGAAGTACCGAGAACGGTTCGAGCGTGTCAGCCGTCCGCGCCGCGCGCTCGGCGTCGAGGGTGATGGCGGCCGAGCCGACGCAGGTCGTGACGCTGCCGAAGAGGTGAATCAAGACATCGGCGAACGAGTAGTTCCGTTCTGCGCGCGGTACGCAGCGGAAGCGCAGGACGGCAAAGCTGAGCGCGACCATCAGGCTGAGCCAGCGGCCCAGGAAGCGTCGCAGCCGGCGCGCCAGCTGCAAGCCCGAGACGTACTCGAGGACATCGAGCGCCTGATCGCCATAACGCTCGGCGAAGCCCCGGTCTTCGTAGTATCCGGCCTGTGCCAGCGACGCGAGCAGCGGCAAACGTTCGTAGATCGACAGCCGGTATTTGTTGTAGACGGCCAGCGCCGCGGAGAGTGCTTGCCCGGCCTTGTGCAGGTTGGCGAGCATCACGCGAATGGCGACCGGATCCGCGGCGACGCGCGCGATCATGTCGGCGCCGAGGCGTTCGTCGCCGCCCTGAATCAGATGCCAGCCGGCTTGCACCTTGAGCGCGGCCTGGCCTTCTCCCGCCAGGGCGCTGAACGCTTTGCCCAAGCGAAAGTGGTTTTGCGCCAGACGCTCCAGATCCATACCCGCAAGCAGCACCTGCGCGAGCGCCAGACTGCTGAAGCGGTAGCCGCCGCGGTCGGCGTACAGGACGTCGTTGCTCGCGAGCTCGTCCAGGAGTCCAAACAGCTCCCGCTGCTCCTGGGTCTGGGCGATCAGCTGGCACAACTCGAGCGTCGGCGGCTCCTTTTGCAGGCTCAGGCACTCGGCCAGCGTGCGAGCTGCTTCACTCAGCGAGCCCACGCGGAGCGACAACACGTCTTCCAGGGCCGCCGGCAGCTCCGCGTCCGGCTTGTCGAAGGGAATCGTCCAGATACCGCCGGTAAAGCGCAACACCTGACGCGCGATGAGCTGGCGCACGATCTCGATGGCATGCAGTGGGCTGCCGGCGCTCCGGCCCTGCAGCCACTCGGCGAAGCGTTTGACGTTCGGAGCATCACCGAACAAGGAGCGGGTGAGCTCGAGCATCTCCTCGGCGCTCAGCGGGGGAAGCTCGAGCGACGTGGAGTGCGCGCGCAGGGCGACCAGGCCCAGAGCGCTGGGATCGAGGGCGTTCGTGCGCTCGGTGAACACGACCAGCAGAGGATGGCTGGCAGAGAGTTTCGCCAGGGCCGCAAGCAGCGCCAAGCTGGCGTTGTCCGCTTGTTCTACGTTGTCGACGAGCAGCGCCAGCGGTCTTACGCGACTGATCTCCGCAAACCAGCCTTCGAGGTTCGCTTCGCCGAGCTCGCTGGCGCCCGAGCTCGTGGCGAGCGTCACTGGCCCGTCGAGCAGCGCTTGGATCTCGGGTCCGAGCGTGTGTAGCGGTTGCCGGAAGCGTGCGGCTCGCTGCCGCGCAGCCTGGGGAAGCGCTTCGAGCAGGCGCGACGCCAAGGCTCGAGTGGTGCCATGCTGAGAGCGATACATACCCGCGTCGACGCGCAACACGGTGGCGCCGCGGAGCTGGGTACGCACGGCAATCTCTTGGAGGAGCCGGGTGCGGCCAGCTCCGGAGGCTGCGGCGATCCGCATCGCCCCACCGCGGCCGTTCAGCGCGGAATCGACCGTGGCCTGGATTTGAGACAACTGCCGCGCTCGACCGGCGAAGCGCGGGCTCACCAAAAAGCTCTGCGCCAGACGCTGCGCCTCGGTGGCGTCCTCTTCCGGCAGCTCCGCGATGACGTTCAAGCGGGCGATGACTTCGGCGGCGCTGCCCGGCCGCGCGAACTGGTCCAGGCTCAGCAGCGAAAGCACGAGATCGTCGAGCTCGCGCGGGATGCCGGGAACCAGCACGGACGGCGCCGGTGGCGGCTGATTCCAGGCCTCGTACAGTTGGTCGATGGTTCGCGCGGGGTAAGCGTGTTGCCCAGTGAGCGTCCAGAACGCGAGTGCGCCCAGCGCGTAGAGATCCGCGCGCTGATCGAGCGGCGCGCCGTCCATCGCCTCGGGTGGCACACCGGGCGCGGTGCCGACCAGTGCTTCAGCTACGCCGAACGGCATCAGCGCACCGAAGTCCAGGAGCTTGCAATGCCCGTCCTCCGTCCGGCGTACGTTGCTGGGGCTCAAGTCGCGATGCAGGAGGCGGCGGGCGTGCAGCAGGGCCAGACACGTGGCCACGTCGCGCATGTACAGACAGGCCTCGCGAAACGGCAGCGGTGCTCCGCGCCGCAGGTCCTCGCCGGGGATGAACTCCATGGCGTAGTACGCGCCGACGTCGTCCACGCCGTAGTCGAACACGCGGATGATGCGCGGGTGATCCAGGCTCGCCAGCACCTGGTATTCGCGCTCGAACGCCTCGATTGCGAGCCGGGGGTGCTCGCTGGTGAGGGAGAGCCGCTTCAGCGCGAGGTCGCTACCGGTGGTCTTGTCGAGCACCCGATACACGGTGCCCATGCCGCCCGTGGCGATCTTCTCGCGCACGACGTAGCGCGTGGACGACTGCACGCGTACGGCGTGGAGCTTTCCGGTAGAGAGGTTTCGCGCGGCAACCATACACGAACGCTACGGTGCGTACCTGCCATTCAGTTTACTTCACGTCATCCGAGCGCGCCGGCTCGGCGCTGCCCCTCGAGCGATTTCGCAGCGACCTCTGTGCACAGTCACACCGAACGCATGACACGCGTTGCGGAGCGTCGCAGGTATGCCGGAGTGAGCGCCTGTGAGCGGCTCCGGGATTGCCGAAGCCGCGCGCAGCCGTCAGCGAATACACGCTCGATCCGCGTTACTTACCCGGGCTGCGCTGCGCCGCGGCCAGGTCCGGTGAGCGCGGTTCGACCCTCAGATGAACGCCAGCCTTGGGGCGGAGCGTGACGCTCGGCTGCAGCTGAACGGGCTCCGCGCTGGCGGCGCTGAAACGCAGGCGGCGCAGCAAGCTGGTGAGCAA
>DATHEN010000426.1:0-3363 GCA_035318565.1 Polyangiaceae bacterium | reverse complement strand
ACCCAGAAGTTGTGGCTCCGCGTGTGCCGCCAGGTAATGGTCGCGTCACCGGCGCGGTTCACGAACTTGTGGTGATTCAAGTTGTGCGTCGGAATCCACGCGAACGTCGGGTACCCGTAGAAGATCGAGATCCAGTTGCCGAACGTGTGATTGACGCGCTTGCTCGCGAACGTGGGGCAGTGGTTGTGATTGTGCGCGATGACGCCGCAGGCGAGCGCGAAGTAGCAGCTCACCCAGAACAGATACGGAACGAGCGCCGGATAGGCGAACTGCACTGCGACGAGCGACGGCGTGAGTATCAGAGCCCAGAACAACGTGCGAAAGTCGGCAGCGAAACGCGGACGCATGGCTTTTCCTCGGCGCCGGAGCGCGGCGCATGAGCCGGGTGTCGCATAGAATTCCGGCAAAGTACAGTCTTCGCCCCGGAAGTGCGTAAGCCCATTCGCGCTTCACGCGAGCAGCGCATGAATGCAGCGCGGAGCGGATTTCGCAGCAGCACGCTGGGACGGGGGGCCTCGCTCGATTCACGCGAGCGGGGCGGGAGCTGCGCTCTCGATGGAACGAAGGTTAGGTGTGCTCGCTGCGCGCAGCGGCGGCTGGCGCAGCCAGCGTCTCAGAAGTCGGTGACGACTTCTGAGACAGCACACTAATTGCTGCCGTCGCGGACGTAGGCGATCGTGCGGATGGTGTCTACGAGGCGTTCGCGGTCCTCGATGCTCAGGTTCATGAAGCGGATGCCCATGCCGGGATTGCGACTGGCACTCAGCAGGCGCACCGGGTTGATCCACTGCACCTGCCCGTTGAGGACGAATGAGTCGCGCGCTCCGGGCGGCGCGAAACGCAAGGTGAGCTCCGTGCCGACCTGCAGCGGCTCTCGAGTGCTGACGAAAATTCCCATCTCGGAAATATTCGCAATCGAGGCGTACAGAAATGTGTCCTCGGTCTCGCAGTCGACCGACCATGTCACGTCTATGCGTTCGGAAGTGCGGCGGTTCGACAATGGCACGCGATCCGAGGGTCGTTCCGATTCGTCGTCCACATACACGGCATTAACCCCGTTGCAGGCGCCTGTCACGCGCAGGATTGCGCAGCGGCGTACAATGGGTCAGCGCACACGCAGCGTGCCCGCGTTCAATCGGTCCTCTTGTGCGCTCCCTCTCTTCACTTCCAAGCGCCGACTTCCCGTAAACATGCCGAAGAACACACTGTAGGTTCCGGGAGTGAAGTTGGGTTCGAGGGTGAACGGATAGACGTCCGCGATGAAATCGCCGACGCGCCACAGGTGAAACGGATACTTTCCCTCGAGCGTCTTGTGGTCGCCGTTGAAACGCCGCTGGAAACCATCGATGTGAATGAAGGTTTCCCAGCTGCCCGAAATCGGAGCGACGACGCGATAGTAGATGACGAACTGGTAGGGCTTACCTGCGGCGACGGAGTCCGCCACCGTGCCGTCCGGCGTCGTCACGTCCCAGCCCAGCGTGTCGAGCTGCCCGGCGAAATTTCCATCCAGCCGCCGCGACGGCGCCGGGGCTTTACTGAGAATCCAGTCTTGGAACGGGTTCTTGTTGAGCTCGGTGCCGGACAGCGAGCTCGATACGAGCAGGATCTCGCTCGAGCGGGCGTCGAGCACGGGCAGGTTGCGCGCCGGCGTAGCGCGCGCGCGGTACAGCGAGTTCATCTGTGGGAGATCGTCGGCGCGGATGACCAGCCAGCGCCTTTGCGGATCGGCCACGAGCCACTCGAACGCGCTCGTCACGTTGGCGAACGTGGGAACGTCACGGCCCGCGTAGTAGCTGGCGCTACCGGTGCTGACGCCCAGCATGCCGAGCAACTCGCCAGGGCGCGCCAGTTGCCGGTAGCTCTCATAGACTTCTTTGGGTGAGATCTGCGCCGCGAGCGCGGGGTAGTATACGAAGCTCAGCACCGCCCCGAACGCGGCCACGGAAAGCAACGCACCGATACCTCGCGACACGGGTAAGCGCGCGTAGATTTCGCGGGCCGCGTCACGCGCGAGCAGCGCCGCGAGCGGCGCGCCGAGCACCACGACCGGGAGCAATATGAAGCCCCACTGCGCTCCTTGTTTGAGCACCGCGCCCATTTCCAGGAAGCTCGGCAAGCGCAGGCGTTTTTCACTCAAGAAGCTGAGCAGCGCCAGGCCGATCAGTGCGGTTTCGGCCACCAACAAGCCGAACATCAGGTTGCCGCCATACAGCGTACGCAGCTGGCGTGGCCAGGCGAGATACTCTTTGCGATCGAAGCGACGTGCCGCGTCCGTCTGCCGTTCCATGAAAGAGAGCAGGAACGAGCCGCTCATGGCCAGCGCGCCGTACTTGAGCAGGCGCGTGCCGCGTTCTTTGAAGCTTTCTGGAAAGCGCGCGTCATCCACGGCGAAGGCGCTGAGGGCCTTTTCGGGGAAGTTCTGGAAGTCGTAGAAGAGCAGAATCGCGAGCGCGGCCACACCCATGCCGAGCGCGCGTGAACCCGGCGCGCCGCGCTCGAAATCTCGCAAGGCAACGGCGACGCACACCGCCAGGGCAAATACAGCCGCGAACGGCAGATGCCCGGTGAGCGGCGCCATCAAGCCATAAGCGGCAAAACCCAGCGTACCTACGGCCAGCACGCTCAGCCGCAACCCGGCTTGGCGCGAGAGTTCTTCCGGCGCCGCGCCGGGAGGAGCGCCGAGCGCGCGTCCGATGGCAAACGGAATCACGGCGCTCCACGGGAACAGACCGTGTCCGAGATACTGGATGACGAAGTCGAAGGTCGGGAGCGCGGGTGCGCGCTTCACGCCAGCACCCACCAGCATGGAGAACGCGGTCGGCTCCTGTTGGAGCCGCAAGAGCGCCGGGACACCGAGCCCCAGAGCCACAATCCCAGCGAGCAGAGCCACGCCCCCGGCAATGTCTCCCAGGCGATCGTGCGACATGAAACGAGACATCAGCCAGGCGATCGCGACACCGAGCGCTGGGACGGCCACACCGATCAGAGTTCCTCGCGCGCCGAACCCGCACGCCAGCCCGATCGAACCGATGCAGAGCCAGAGCACGCGCTTGCGCTGCACGGCGCGCAAGGACTCGCCCGCGCGCGCGCGATCGAAACAGGCGAGCCCGAAGCCCGCCGTCGCGATGGCCAGCGCCGCCATCGTCACGATGTCTCCCAGCAAAGTGCGCGCGTGCAGGAAGTAAAGCGGCATCGTCGCGAGTACGATCGCGGTAATGGCGCCGGTTACTCGATCCGCCAGACGCGAAACGAGAGCGTAACTCGCCAGGATGCCGAGCAGACCCCAGAGCGCCAGAGGCAAGCGTCCCGCCCAGGCGTGCAGGCCGAAGAGCTTGAAGCCGAGTGCTACGGACGTGAACGGCA
>DATHEN010000425.1:0-3690 GCA_035318565.1 Polyangiaceae bacterium | reverse complement strand
ACGATTTCCGTCATCTGCACGTAAGATTGCGAAACCCTACGTGACTCGAGCGGCGAAAGCATGACCGCGACTTTTCGCACGCTCTGGCCCGCCCGCGCAAGGCGTCGTCCGGCTCGCTCGGCCTTTGGGTCGGGCGCACATGTACAGAGAATGGCAGACATGAACCGCAAGCACTCGCTTTGAACCTAGAGCGCACGGCGATGCTTACGCGAGAATCAGCGGCCCGCAGCGGCTGCTAGAATCATGGAAGTCTCGCCGGCAGGCTGAGCATCCCACCCCTCACGAGGTTGGTAAGTTACCATTGGTCGACCCGTGCACGATTCGCTTCCACGTTTGGTCGGCCCATACCTGCTGTTCGGGGAGATTGCCGCCGGTGGGATGGGCACGGTGCATCTCGCCCGGCTGAAGGCCGCCGCTGGGTCGCACACGGTCGTCATCAAACGGCTTCATCCTGACCTGACCCGGGACGCCGAGTTCGTCCGGATGTTCCTGCATGAGGCGCGCATCGCCGCACAGATACGCCATCCAAACGTGATACCGACGCTCGACGTCGTCAGTTTGGACGGTGAAGTCTTCATTGCCCTGGAGCACGTTCACGGAGAGTCGCTCTACGAACTGTTCCGCGCTTCGATCCGCAAGCGCACGCCTGTGGATCCGCGCATCATCACGTCCATCATGAGCGGCGTGCTGCACGGCCTGCATGCGGCTCACGAGACGCCAGATGAACGGGGACAGTTGCTGGGCTTCGTTCACCGCGACGTATCTCAGCACAACATCCTGGTGGGTGTGGACGGCGTACCGAGAGTGCTCGATTTCGGCGTCGATCAGCTGATAGGACGGCTGCACGCGACGGGCAGCAGCGCCTTCAAGAACAAGCTGTCTTACACGGCGCCCGAGCAACTCGGCGGCGGAACCGTCACACGTCAGGCAGACGTGTACTCGGCCGCCGTGGTCATCTGGGAAGCGTTGACGGGCTACCGGCTGTTTCGCGGCGAGGATCAGGGTGCGATCATCGCGGCGGTTCTGCAGCAGCCCATCTCGCCACCGAGCAAACTCGCACCGGACACCTCGCCGGAGCTCGACCGGATCGTGATGCGCGGACTCGAGCGCCGCCCAGCGACGCGCTACGCGACGGCGCTCGAGATGGCCCTCGAGCTCGAGCAGCACACGCTCAGCGCTTCCAGCGCCGAGGTGGGCGCATGGGTACAATTGCTGGTCGGCGACGAGCTCGCTCGGCGAGCTGCGTTGATCGCGCAAGCCGATAGCATGCCGCAGATCACGCCTCGACAGCGCGTCTCGCTGTCTTCGCCCCTGGAGAAGTCGAGCGACCGTGCAGCGGGCGGCTCGTCCCCTCCCCTGGCGTTGCAGTCGGAGATGGGCCCGCGGCGGGCGGCGCCCTCGCTCCGGCGAGGCGGTATCGCCCTGGCTGCGCTGGCCGTCGTCGCGGTGGCGTGCGCCGTGGTCTTGCTGCTGGTCGCCCGTGGGCGCGCGTCGAGCTCCACGGCCGCGCTTTACAAGGCGTTCAGCACTCCGGCCACTCACCTGATTGCCCCGCCGGCCGAGGCGACGACGGCCGCCCTGGGACAGCCCGACACTGACGCGACCGACACCGCAGCTCCGCTGCCCGGCGAGCCTGAAACCGAGCCGCCAGAACCCACCGCTCTGGAACCCGAGGCAGCCGAGCCGGTCACGCAGGAGCCTGCGACTCCCGAACCCGCGACTCGGAGCGCCTCGCGGCCGGCGCAAACGCGCACGACTGCGGTCCGATCGACGACAAAACCGAAGAAGGTCGATTGTAGGGTACCGTATACAATCGATGGAAAAGGGCACAAGCGCTACAAGGCCGCTTGTCTGTAGGGCGCTGTCGTAACGCGAGGATCCATGCGGAAGTACTCTGTCTGTGCGGTGCTCGTAGCGACGACGCTCGCCAACGCGCAGGCGCGCGCCGATGAGCTCGCAGAGAAGCAAGCCTGCGTCGCGGCGGCCGACCAGGGGCAAGTGCTGCGCGATGAGGGCAAGTTCCGTCCGGCGCGCGAGGCATTCATGCGCTGTGCGAGCAAGACCTGCCCTGAGCTCGTCAGCGCCGATTGTTCGACGTGGTTGGTCGATCTCGAGCGGCGCGCTCCCACGGTCATCGTCAGCGCCAAGGACCACCAGAGCAACGACTTGACTCGAGTCCAGGTGACGATCGACGGCGAACCGCTCGCAGAACGCCTCGATGGCAAGCCCCTGCTCGTCGATATCGGAGAGCACGCCTTTCGCTACCAGGCTGCCGGCTTCGAGGCCGTGGAGCAACGAATCACCATCGCCCCCAGCGACAAGAACCGCGTGCTGGCCGTTCGTTTCGACGTGGACACGCGCACGACCACGGATTCGAAAAAGGATCGCGCCACGCTCCAGCCGACAGGCAGCCCTTCAATCCCCCTCCCCACGTGGATTCTCGGGGGCACGGCCGTGGCGGCATTCGCGAGCGCAGCCTACTTCGGAGTTAGTGGTATCTCGCAGCGCAGCGAAGCACTGGGAGCAGACGGCTGTGCACCGAATTGTCCAGCGTCCGAGAAAACATCCATTCAGACGAAGTTTCTGGTGGCTGACATTTCGCTGGGCGTCGGTCTGGTTTCCGCAGGTCTCGCCACGTACTTCTTGCTTCGCCCTCGCGAGACGCCGCCCAGCGCGGCCGCAAGCCTGTCTTTTGCTCCCGATAAGACGGGCGGTGTCGCGATTTTCCGCAGCCATTTCTAGGTAAGCCATGATCGCAACACGCTTCAAAATTGGCTTCACGGTCGTCGGGCTCGCGGCTCTGTGCCGCTGCTCGCTGGCCTACGATCTCGAGGAACTGGACAACGGGCGCGGTGGCGCAGGCGCAGACGCCTCCGCAGGGGGCGCTGGCAGTGGCGGCGACGACGCCAGCTTCGCTGACGCCACCAACGACGGCCTGGCGGGCGCGGGAGGAACGACTTTCAGTGACGCCGCGAACGACAGCAGCGGCGGCATAGGCGGAACGGATGTGCGCGATGCCGCGAGCGACAGCTCGGATAGCGGCCCGGCTCCGGATGGCGGAACGCTCACGCTCGGCCTCGTGGCACACTACCGCTTCGACGAAACGAGGGGCTCGAGCGCCGCGGACGCCACGAGAAACAATCAGCCGGCGACTCTGGTTGACGGCGCGAATTTCGCATCAGGAATTCAAGGCAATGCCGTGTCACTCGATGGTGACGGCGAACACGTGAGTCTGCCGGCGAACATCGTGCAGAGCTATCGCGCATTCTCCATTTCCGTTTGGGTGCGGTTGAACACCACACCCAGCGGGGCTCGCGTCTTCGATTTCGGAACCGGGACGACCCGGTACATGTTTCTCAGTCCGAGGACGTCCACGAATCAAACCCGGTTCGGCATCAGCACCGGCGGCATCGGCGCCGAGCAGCAGCTCAGCACGGCCGCGCTTTCCACCGGTAACTGGCACCACGTCGCCGTCACTCTGGCAGGCAATACCGGCACGTTCTACGTCGACGGCGCGCAGGTGGCCCAGAACACATCCATGACGCTGACTCCGGCCGACCTGGACGACACCAACCGCAATTGGCTCGGGCGCTCGCAGTACACTAGCGACCCGTTCTTCGACGGACGAATCGACAATCTGCGCATGTATAGTCGCGCACTGACGTTGCAAGAGGTCCAGATGCTGGAGGC
>DATHEN010000424.1:0-3109 GCA_035318565.1 Polyangiaceae bacterium | reverse complement strand
CAACTTCTATTTCACGGACAATCTCGCGCGGAAGCTCTTGCCCGTGAACGTCACCGACAACCGGACCATCGCGGCGGGACAAGCGCCGTTTACTAGGGAAACCCATTGCGCCAAGTACACTTTGGCGCAGGGCGAATCCATCACGGTGATGACCTTCCACACACATCGCCGAGGTGAGCACAGCTGGGTCAATCACCCGTCGCTCGGCATGATCTACGAGAACTTCGACTACAACGACCCGCTCTACAAGCGCTTCGATCCCTGGCTCGACTTCGAATCGCCCAACGCCGCGGACCGTACGCTCGAGTACTGCGCGACGTACAACAACGGCGTCCGTGGAAGCAACCAGCTGGATATCGAGCTGGTCACCCGCGCTTCGCGCATGCCGCAGGGTAGCAGCTGCACGCCCGTCGCGTGCGTGTCCGGCAAGGTGGCTGAGCCCTGCAACCGTAACGCCGACTGCGACAGCGCGCCGGGTGCGGGGAATGGACTCTGCGACGCATGCGCCATCACCGGAGGTATCACCACCGAGGACGAAATGTTCGTACTGATGCCGTGGGTCGCCATGCCCGCGAGCCGTTGACCTTTATGCAAGTCGCACGACCGCCGGGAAGTTGTGGATCGCGTAGGAGCTGCCATGAAACGTCTACTCGTCGCCAGTCTCTGGGTCGAAGGTGTTGTGTTGGCCGCGCTCGTGTGCGGCTTGGCCTGCGACACCGAAGGCCGCTCGCACTCGAGCGCGCCTCCGGGAGCCGCAGCGGTCGCGGGAGCTGCGGCTACGCCGCCTCCGAACGCAGTACCGCCTTCGCAGGTGAGCGCGGGCGCGGGTGGGGGCGCGGGGGGCGACGCCACGCAGCATTCGAGCGCGGGAGCGCCCGCGCAGGCAGCTGCCGGCGCCGGCGGTGCTGCCGGGCGTGAAGCAGCAGACCCCGGAAGTGGCGCGAGCGAGGATTGCGAAGGCTTCGAGGTCCTCGGTCTGAAGTACAGCCCGGGCGGCCACGTGCTGCCCAACAGGTGCAAGCCGTTCCACAGCTTGACCAACAACCCGTACGCAATTCGATGCATCGACGCGATGCCGGAGTTCGCGACCAAGTTCCCGGGTGATGATTCCTGCATCCTGCCGCCAGCGCCGGAGCAGGGATTCCAGGTCGGTGTTCATCCGCTCAAGAACGCCGAGTACTGGGAGAAGATGTGGGCAGGTGACTTCTCGTTCTACGACGACGCCGCTGTGACCGCGCCTTACGAGGTCGCACCGGGCGGGGAGACCGTCCAGAACTACGACGCCGTGCTCGCGGGTGCGATCGAAGGTCGCTTCTTCTACCCCCAGCACTCGCTCGAGCTTCCGCCCGAGGAAGAAGGTATCGGGTATCCCGCGAGCAGCACGGGTGCGTTCTTCAACCTCCATCACTTCAACGCGACCAATCAAGCGGTGCTGCGCGAGAACTGGGTCAACGTCTGGTACATCCCGGGAGATCAGGTCACGAAAGAGGCGCTCTACTTCGTGGGACAGGCTCCTGTAAACTACCCACCTGGGATGGTGCTCGACAGCCACAGCTCGATCACGGCCACTGCCGAAACGCAGGTCCTGAGCATGGTCGCGCACCGCCATGCCTGGACGACGCGGTTGCACGCCTGGGTCGTGCGTACGGGCAGCACGACGCAAGAGCTCGTGTACGACTCCTATGACTGGGGCGACATGCCGACCTACTCGTACAACAGCTCGATCACGAATCCCCCTCCGGGAAACGGGACGGACGGCGCGGCTTCGGGGCCGCTGGTCCTCCATGCCGGCGACGTCGTTCACTTCAACTGCCACATCGATACGACGGCAGCCCGCGCCGCCCAGCTCGGAGTCGACGCGCCCTCCGCTCCGCTGCGCTTCGGCAATCAGGCGTTCGTCGCCGAGATGTGTCTGCTCAACGGCCACACGACCGGCGCGCGCTTGGGCTTCGGCTTCTGAATCTTCGTCGGCCGGATCGAAAGAACCTGCTTTCCGCGTGGACCGACCCGCTCAATGCGATCGGAGCGTGGCGGAGGGCCTGCCGATTGAACCGTCGCGCACAGCGCGGTACAGGCAGAGAGGCGACTCGTCTGCAGAGGCCCTGCCCAAGTTAGTGAAGACCGACGAACATACCGGCGTGCCGCGGGAAGTACGTTACCGGTTCGGCGAGTTCGAGCTGGACCTCAACGCCTACGCTCTGACGCGCGCAGGTCGCCCCCAACAGCTGCGGCGCAAGGCATTCGACGTGCTGCGGTTCTTGATCGAGCACCGCGAGCGCGTGGTCACCAAAGAAGAGCTGCTCGACGCCCTTTGGGCGGACAGCCAGGTCGCTGAGGTCGCGGTGCCGTGGACGGTCTTCCACGTCCGGCGCGTCCTGGGCCAGAGCAACGCGGACAAGCAACCGATTGAAACCGTGTACGGCCGCGGATACCGCTTCGTGGCCGAGGTCGAGGTGCTGTCAGCATACGCAAGCGAGCACCCGCCGGCGCGCGGACAGCCATCGCAAGCGCCCGCGCCAGCGTCGCCGTTCGTGGGGCGCCAGCAAGCCATGGCGCTGCTCCATGCGCGGCTCGCCGAAGCGAAGGAGGGCCGCGGCTCGTTGGCTGCACTGGTCGGTGAGGCGGGCATCGGGAAGACGCGCTGCCTGGAGGAAATCGCGGTGCGGGCGCGCGACGAGGGGTTTGCGCTGTGGGGCGGGCGTTCGACCGAAGAGACCGTGGCACCGGTGTTCTGGCCGTGGATCCAGGTGCTTCGCGACATCGCGCGCGAACGGCCTGCATTGCGCGAGGCCGCTCAGGGGATGCTCGCGCGGCTCGCCGCGTGCGAGGCCTCGCCCGAAGTGACCGACGTGCAATTGGCGCAGGGTAGCTTTTGGCTGTTCGACGGGGTGAGCAGCTTGCTTCGCGACGCGGCGCGAGAGGGTCCGGTCTTGCTCCTGCTCGAGGACCTGCACTGGGCGGACTTGGGCAGCATTCAACTGCTCGCATTCATTTCTCCGGAGCTGCACGAACACGCCACGCTCGTCGTCACCACGCAGCGCCATGTGCGCGACGCTGACCGATCGCGCGAGCTGCGGCGGCTGTCGCGGCATGCTGCCGCGCGCATCGA
>DATHEN010000423.1:0-4010 GCA_035318565.1 Polyangiaceae bacterium | reverse complement strand
CTCCAAGGCATGGCGCACTGTACCACCCCGGATGAAATGGCTGGTAACCTCTCCGATCACCAGCATGATGGACAGCGGTATCCCGAGTGAACGAATCGACGCGACCCGCGTCGCGACGCTGGCCGAGGCAGTGCTCAAGCTCGGCCCCTACGAAGCAGTGGAGCTGCTCACACCGGAAGACGACCCCACCGTAGCGCGCGCATTGGCGCGCCAGAATCCCGCGGTGGCGGACGAGATCTTGTGGGCGTTTCCGGAAGAGCGCCGTGGCCGCATCCTGACCGCCACGCCAGCCGAGCAACGCGAACAGTGGGCGCGCAATCATCAATACCCGGAACACAGCATCGGCCGCCTGATGGATCCCCCCATCGCCGTATTGCAGGAGCATCAGACCGCCGCCGAGATCATCGAGCGCCTGCGCCGGATCGTGAAGAAGGCGCTGGTCACGTACGGCTGGGTCGTCGACGCGAACGGCAAGCTCGTCGGAGTGATCGTGTTCCGGGAATTGCTGTTCGCCTCCCCCGAGCAGCCCGTAAAAGAGCTGATGGTGAAAAATCCGTTCGCGCTCAGCCCGGAGCTGTCCGTGACCGACGCCATGCGCGAAGCGCTCAAGCGTCATTTTCCCGTGTACCCGGTGTGCGACGCCTCGGGGCGGCTCGTCGGCATCGTGCGCGGGCAGAGCCTGTTCGAGCATCAAGCATTCGAGCTCAGCGCGCAGGCCGGCACCATGGTGGGCGTCGAGAAGGAAGAGCGGCTCGGCACCCCGTGGCAGCGCAGCCTTCGCTTCCGTCATCCCTGGTTGCAGCTGAATTTGCTCACCGCGTTCGTCGCAGCGGCGGTCGTCGGTGTCTTTCAGGAAACCCTGGATCAGCTGGTAGTGCTTGCCGTCTTTTTGCCGGTGCTCGCCGGCCAGTCCGGCAACACCGGCTGCCAGGCCCTGGCCGTGGCTCTGCGCGGTATCACGCTCGGCGAGCTGCAGTCAGACCGAGCCAAAGCCGTGGTCATGAAGGAAGCCCTGCTCGGCCTGCTCAACGGCACTCTCGTCGGGTGCACCGCCGGCCTCGGCATGTTCGTGTTCGCGCACCTGCAGCACAATCCGGCCGCGCCGATGCTCGGCGTGATCGTGCTCATGGCCATGATGTGCAGCTGCACCGTGAGCGGCATCGCCGGCGCAACGATTCCATTGATATTGCGCCGCGCTGGCGCGGATCCGGCGACGGCCTCGAGCATCTTTCTCACTACCGCGACGGACGTGGTCAGCATGGGTGTATTTCTGAGCCTGGCAACGTGGATCGTGCTCTGAGATCGCTACCTGGATAGCCGTGCCGGCGTGTCGCCAAACGTAGCGCCCAGGAACGCACCGGCCATGGCGCCGATCAGCGCCGCCGCGACCACACCACTCAGCAGAACCGCGGTGGGCGCTGATTCGAAGAACTGGCCCAGATCCGTCAGCGACACCGCGCACGTGCCGACGAGAGCGCCAAGGACTCCACCGAACGTGGCGCCGGCGCGTCCACGCTCGACATTGCTCCGACCAGTCCGATTCAACCGACCATGGATGTGAATCATCTGTGCACCCTTCGCCAAAAGTCCAAGGGCGGAGTGATGCAAGTTCGTGACCTAGTATGGAACGCGGCCGCAACACTGCATGGGCGTGATTCGAAACGACGGCTGCGGCGCCCCAATCCGCCACAAGCGCTGCACAATTGCTCGCCTTCGTGCAACGCACGAGCGCTGGACGCTGCGCCGAGCGGCTAGGACAGAGTTGCGATCGGCAACGTGAAATAGACGCTCGTGCCTGCCCCTAGCACGCTTTCAGCCCAAATTCGCCCGCCATGTGCCTCGATGATGCGGCACGCTATGAATAGCCCGAGGCCGCTTCCCAGAGCAGCTGTACTCGAAGCCTGCCAAAATCGCTCGAACAAGTGCGGCACGTCACTTTCAGGAATTCCAACGCCGGTATCCTTCACGGCGAAGCGAACTGCGTTGCCCATGCGTTCGGCGCTGACGCCGATCGTTCCCCCGTCCGGCGTGAACTTGACGGCGTTGTTCAGTAAATTCTCGAAAACCTGCTGGATGCGTCTGGGATCGGCGAGCACATCCGGCACGAAATCCAGCAGATTTTGCATACGGAGCATTCGCTTGGCAACGATGGGCTGAAACCCTTCGAGCACTTCGCCCACTAGCACGGCGGCCTTCAACGGGACGAACCGCACCGACAGGCCCCCCGCCTCGATGCTGGCTGTATCGAGCAAATCTTGAATCAGCGCCAGCATGCCTTCACCCGAACGCTTGATGATATGAAGCAGCTGTTCCCGACTGAGGGACCCTTGCGGGCGGTCCGCGAGCAGGGCTTCCACGGACATGAGAATGCTGCTCAGCGGAGTTTTCAAATCGTGCGAGACGCTAGCCAAGAGCTCGTCCCTCACGGCAGTGGCGGACTGCGCCACTTCATACAGGTGCGCGTTTTCCGCCGCGATGGTTGCGCGCCGCGCCAGCTCCTCGGCCGCGAGCCGTGTGTTTTCAGTGGCGATACCCGCGACTTCGATGGCTGCGTGACGGTCCAGCGCGACGGCGAGCTGGTTGACCATTGCGTTCGCAAACATCAAATCCGCTTCATCGAGCCGGGCGGTACTATCGAACTGAACGGCGCCGAAGATGGGCCGCCGGCCCACGACCAGAGGCAGAATAATCTGTTGCGTATGGCCCGTGTCTGCCGGAGGCCGTGACGACCGGGCGCGAGACGATTTGGTTCGCCGTGAGCTCACGGCCCGTAAAACGCTGCGGCCGACAGCCGAGTCCACGAGATAGGCATACGTCCCCATGGCGCGTCTTCTGACCCCGTGTAGCGCGTGCCGTCTCACCCCTTCCGCCCGCCAGATGAACGTGTACGGCCGGGAGTCGCCCTCCAGAATCAGAATTACGCTGCGCAGAGGAACGCTCCGTCCCACGATACGAAAGCTCGCAAAAGCCGTGTGCTCGACGCTCTCGAAACCGACGAAGAGCTTGCTGAGCTCGTACAGATCTTCGAGCCGCTCGTGCGCTCGTTGCGGCGACTCGCCAGCTCGGAGTCCGGCACGCATGGGGCTCGCGGAAACCTGCTCCCAGCGGCGTTCGATGCTCACTGACGGAGTCAACCTGCTGCGCATGTGGACCGCCTTTGCCGCCACAATGGCAGTCGTTTTCAGCTGGTTGGGTTGGTACGTCACGTTGTTCCCGTTCTCCGGCCGAGGCTCGATTCAGCGTCCGAAGCTTCGTCAGCTCGCGACACGATACGCAGGCCGCCAGGCCCGATGTCCAGCAAGTGCGTGCCCCAGTCATGCGCGCTGCCCCGTGTCTTCACGACCGTGAGAACGGGGCGTGTGGCTGCGGGAGCCAGCAAGTAGCGAAGCCGGATGATGTTATCGGCGATCGGAGAGAGGCCGTATTCGTTGCTCGCGTCATCGGAGTGCAAACTCTGGGACTCGAGCGTGAGGAGGCTCGTCACGCCAAGGTGCTTGAATCGCGTCGTCAGCGCCTGCATGAGCCGGCGCAAGTCGCCGAACGACAGGCTGTCGGTCACGATTTGGCTGGCACTATCCAGCACCAGCCGGCGGGTCCCGTTCGCGTGTACCTGGTCGGACAAGATCGTGAGCAGCTGATTGGCGCGGACGTGCTCGCGCGAGAGATGCACGATTTTTACGAGACCGTCAGCGACAGCTCGTTGAAGCGGCAGGTCCAGCGCTTCGGCGCACTTCATGACCTGTGCAGCGCCTTCCTCGAGCGCCACATAGAGGCCCGGCTCCTGTTGGGCAACGCCGGCGAGTAAGAATTGAATCCCGAACGTGCTCTTGCCGGTACCCGCGCTGCCGGACACGAGCGTGACGCTGCGCTCGTGCAAACCACCTCCGAGCAGGGCGTCCAATCCGGGTACGCCGCTGAGCAGGCGCTTGGAGATATCGATGGGCGGCGCCGGCATTTGAGTCTCTGCGTCCAGATCGTAGCGGGGGAAAATCGTGATGCCGCCCGCACCG
>DATHEN010000422.1:0-10598 GCA_035318565.1 Polyangiaceae bacterium | reverse complement strand
GCATCCGTGTCTGCGCAGTCGAGAGGCGGCCCTGGGACACACCTGCCGCCCTGGCACGTGTCTTCGGTGGTGCAGCGATTGTTGTCCGAGCACGGCGCATCGTTAGCGACGTTCGTGGGGGTACATTGCTGCGTAGTGGGCTCGCAGGTCTCGGTCGTGCAAGGGTTGCCGTCGTCGCAGCTCTTGCCGGTTCCGCTGCACCTGTCGCCGGTGCATTTGTCGTTCAGGGTGCAGGCGTTTCCGTCGTCACAATTGCTGTTGGGCGCCTTGTTCGTGTAGGTGCAGCCGGTGGTCCGGTCGCAACTGTCGTCCGTGCAGGGCTTGCTGTCGTTGCAGTTGAGCGCCGTACCAGAGCGGCACGTCCCGGACTGACAGGAGTCGCTCACCGTGCACACGTTGTTGTCGCTGCAGGGAGTGTTGTTCGGCTGCGGCGCGTCCGTTGGGCAGGCAAGCGCGCCGCCGCAGACTTCCGGTTTGTCGCATTGCCCGGCTGAAGCTCGGCAGGGCGTGGTGGCGGCCGCCGGCTGCGTGAAGTCGCACAGGCCGTTCAGGCAGCGATCTTCGGTGCACGGGTTGCCGTCGCTGCAGCCTGCGCAGGCCTCCGCGCCGGCGCCGCAGCGGGTCGCGCTTTGACCAGCCGGAGGCACACAGGCGCCACCCTGAATGCAGCCGGTGCAGCACACGGTGCCGACGCAAGTGCCGCCCGGACAATCCCCGACGAACGGCGTGTGGCTGCAATCGCCGCTGTTACACGAGTCGTTCGTGCAAGGATTGGTATCGGCGCAGTTCTGACATGAGTCCATCGAGCCACACTGCGTGACGCTGCCGCCCGGCACACAGCCGGATGGGCCGCAACACTGGTTGGCTCCGCAGCAGAGATTGTTGCAGCACGCAAAGCCACCCGGACAGGTGTCTCCCGCCGCGCAGATCGCCTGCTGAATGCTCTGCGTGGGCTCCGGGCTCTCGTCCTCCGCGGCCGAGCAACCTACGCCGGCGCCGGCTGCCACGAGCAGCAGCACGGCAAGGCTAGGTGCTCTCGGGCGCTGGATATCGCTGCTGATCTTCATGCGTCGTGCTTCCCCGTCGAGCCGCTCAAAAGGTGCCGTCCACGCCCAGACCAAGCGGCCCCACCCAGGTTCGGATCGAAGCAGACGCCGGCGATTGCTCCTGCTTCTTGCCGCTCAGAACGAAGAGCGTGACGCCTGTGGCCACTCCCACGCCGCCCGCTATGAAGCCGATTAACGATAGCTTCTGGGCGCTGCCTGCGTCGTCGTCGAGGCCCTCCACGCGTTCGCGTTTCGAGATCGGACAGGCGTTGGGTTTGGGGCATATCTCGTCCGCTTCATCGCGCTTGTTCTTCGATTGAAGCCCGAACAGCGTGCCCGCACCCAGGCCGACGACTCCCACTCCCATTGCCACGTAGGACGCGATCCGAAGGCCGTTCCCGGAGCTCATGGAAGGCGCTTCATCTGCCGCGGGTGGCGCGCCGGTATCGACAGCCGCAGAACTGGTCGTGTTCGCCGGTTCGACTGGTGCTGCGACCGGCGCAGTGCTTTCCGTCGCGGCGCTGAGCTGAAGGGTGACGGTTTCACGCGCGGCCTCCTTCAGCTCGACGGCGACCGGACCGGCCGAAAGTCCCGCGGCGCTCGCCTGAACGCGGTGAGCGCCCGGATCCGTGGGATTGGCGACGCCGACCAACGCCGGCGACAGTGCTTTGCCATCCACCGTGACGGAAACCGGTTTGCCCTCGGCTCCCTTGACCTGGATTTTGAGCGTCGGGATCTTCGGCTCCAGGAGCGGCAATTCACGTTTGGCTGCGGCTTGCGCGTCGTGAAATGCTTTGGGCGCTGCCGGCGCGATACTCTCGCGGGTGAGCTTGAGATACGCCTCGCGCGCGCTCACCAGCTGACCGAGGCGCTGCTGGGCACGCGCCAAGAACAACAGGTGTGTCGGCGCGTGCACCAGAGACTCCGCGCGCGAGAGCAGGTCGACCGCCTCCGCCCAGCGCTCTTCCTGAAAGGCCTGAATGCCTTCGAGCGCCACGGCGCGCGCGCCGGCTCGCTCTTGATCACTCTGTGCCAGGAGCAACGGCGCTCGCACAGAGACCGTTAGCCCGATCAATAGAGCTGCGGTCCGCGCCGCCCGTCCCCTGCGTGGGCTCATGATGCCAGGCATCCTAACACGCGACACGCGGGTTGAAATAGCCGCTTCGCCGCTCGATTCGAGGGCTTTGCAGGGATCGAGTCTCCATCAGGAACACACGTCGCTACAGCCGGATCCGCGAACGCTTCCAGCAGAAGGGAAATGGCTCCTCGCAGGTCGCGAGCGTGCCGCCGCTACTGTTGCGTTGCTATGGGCCTGCGACCGAGCCAGCGAGTGCGGCTGAAGGGGACGGCCTCCGCCTCTCCCGCGCTGACGGAAGCTTTGTCGTTCTTGTGGTTTTTCGTCATCGTGATCAAGAACAAGGCGGAGCTGCCCTGCGCGCCAATCAGCGCAGACCAGCCGAGGAACAGCAGCCACAAGCGATACCAGCGCTCGCCGTATTTCTCGACGACGAGCGTTCGATTGCGCTTCCAGTTCTCGTACCACTTCTGGATCGTCACCGAATAGTGCACTCCACAACTTTCCACGCGGTGCACCTCGAAGCCGGCGCGTTCCACTTGGGACACTACGAACGCGAGTGGACAGCTCGCATCGGCGCCCGGGAAGATGTACTTGCCCATGAACAGCCCCCAAACCAGGTCTTCGTACTGCCAGGCGCGGCGCAGGCCACAAATCTGCAGATAGAAGATGCCGTCGTCCTCGAGCATGCTGCGAACCTGCAGCAGGAATCTCTGAAAGTTTCGAATGCCGACGTGTTCGGCCATCTCGAGACAGGTAATCTTGTCGTAGCGTTCGCGCGGCAGGTTCCGATAATCATCCACCAGTACTCGCACGCGATCCGCGACGTTCGCCTGGCGCGCCAAGTCGATCGCCCATGCAGCTTGTGCCTTGGATAGCGTCACGCCAGTGCTGTGCGTGCCATGCTGCGTGGCGGCATGCGCCAGCAACGTACCCCAACCGCACCCGATATCCAGGTGCCGATCACCCGGCGACATGTGCACGTAATCGCAGACGGTCTCGAGCTTGCGGCGCTGACCCGATTCGAGCGACTCGCTAGAATCTCGAAAGAGCGCGCTCGTGTACAGCATGCTTTCGCCCAGGAACCAGCCGTAGAAATCGTTGCCCCGATCGTAATTCGGCGCGACGTCCGCGCGGTCCGCGCTTCGTGAATGACTGAGCTTCTGGCGCAAGAAATCACGGAAATAGAACTTCACGTGTCCCCACGTGAAACAGAAGCGGAAGAGCTGGTTGCGATGCAGCAACACTTGATACACGTCTCCCTCGAAGTCGAGCTTCTCCGCCAGGTACGCTTCGCACACGACTTCCATCGGGATCTTCTGGCCGGACCATCTGGCTCGGTCCGTGGGCTCCCGAAACGAGACGTACGGCCGCCAATCCGCAGGTCCCGCGTCATGACGGCGCGATCGATGAACGATCAGCGCTACCGGCATGCCGATACCGACGAAAGGAACGGCGATCCACGTCACCAGGAACGTCGCCGCGCCGCCATTCGCAATCAAGGTCACGATGACCGCGACTACGCTGGGGATTGCCAGCAGAGTGGGCCAGCGTTGTTCGAGCAGCCAGAACAGCAAAGACAGCCAGTGGCTTCGCCCTTTCTCGTCGTGCCGTGACGCAAGGCGGCCGGCTCGCTCGCCGGCGTGCGCGATCGGTTCCGTGTTCGAAGATTCGGTCATGCGCTGCCTTGGCAGTTGCGAAAGCGTTCTCCGTGGTAAGAACAGAGCCGTGTTCGTTGCTCGCAGAATGCGCGCGTTCGAGCACATCCGTCCATTCGCATACGGCTCGGATTTCACAGGAGCGGACGCATGCACAGCAAAGCATCACGAAAACAGCCGCAGCAGGCTCGATCCAAGGCCACCGTGATTGCCGTTCTCGACGCAACGATTCGGATCTTGGATCGGGAAGGGCCCGATGCAGCAACCACCACGCGCATCGCAGAAGTCGCGGGCATCAGCATCGGCACGCTCTATCAATACTTCTCGCATCGCGATGCGATCTTGGACGCCCTCCAGGATCGCGAGTTCGAGCGCGCCATGGAGCTGATGGAGCGCGTCCTGGGCGCCGCCGGCGCGGAAGGGCCTGCAAGGGACGTGGCCCGTGAAGTCATTCGTGGGTTGCTCGCGTTGTACGCGGAGGCGCCCGCGCTGCACCGCGTGCTGGCGCTCGAGGGCCTGCGCGTAACGCCCGCTCACCGGGTGCACGCGTTCGACATGCGCGCCATTGCAGTGGTTCGGAGCTTCTTGTCTGCCTCGAATCTGCCCATACGTCGCAAGAATCTCGACGCAGCGGCGTTCGTGGTCTTTCAGTCGGTGCGCGCTTCCATGCTCGCGCGCATGCTCGAACAGCCGCCCGGCGTCGACGACGACGCGCTCGCTGAAGAGCTGACGGACATGCTGCTGCGCTACCTGGTCGGAGACACGCGCGCTACGGAGTAACGGCCACGCGGGCGAGCGAGTTACGTCAGCGCGTCGCGAAGACAGCGCACGAAGGCTGGCGCAGCCCCGTCTCGTCGATGCTCAGGAGCGCGCGCCGGAGCGCCTCTACACCGGCGGGGATCGCTCGGCAGCCCGCGAGTGTGCTGCAGGCGCTGCCCACGTCGATGATCTTTCCGCCGATATCGATGCGAAGCACGGTGCCATCCACCGGCCGCGGATCTCCACCGTAAAGCACCGGCGCGGCCTTGAGCGCCGCTTGCACGTCGGCGTGGGCGAGCAGCCGTTGAATGTCTTCCGGTCCGATCGCGGCGTCGTTGCAGGGAAGCTCGGCCGTGCATTTGAGATCGGGCCGGTCGGAGATGTAGCTCGTGCGCGTGCGCTGATACGTACGGCAGGGAGTGAGGGAGCTCGTGTCCTGCCAAGCGACGAAGCCGCCGTTCGGGCCCCAGGACAGCGCGGTAGACGTGCAGCCGCACGAGCTGCCGCCGTCCCGGCGGCACACGATGTTGTCGAAAGCGGGCGGTGTGCACGCGCAGCAGCCGCTCTGCACCACCGCGCCTCCGCATGCGGTCACACATTCGATCGCGCGGAAACAGTTGATGATCTCGCAAGCTGGCACTTTGACGCAGCCGCAACCGCACTCGTCCGTGAAGCCCGTTCGATCCGGCGGGCAAGAGTAGTCGATCAGCTGGCAGATTTTCGGGTCGCGACTGACGTACTGTTTGTCAGGGTCGATCTTGCCGTTGCACGACGGCGGACCTGCATCGACACAAGCGCGCAGCGTGCATGCCCACGAGCCGCCCGCACAGGTACACGTGTTGCAGCCGTCGTTGCAGAGCCGGTTCGACGTACAGCCTGGCAGAGGCTGGCACGTGCCGGCGTCCGAGCTCGGTCTGCCGCCCTCGCCGGAGATGCCAGCGTCTTCGTTGCCGGTGCTCCCGGTACCGCCTGCGCCCCCAGAGCCAGGAGGCTCGAATTTCCCGCCGCAGGCAGCGGCCAGGACGAGCGTGGAAAGGCCGCTGACCCAGGGCAGGCGAGCAAAACTGAGCATCTCGAGGCTCCTCATGTTCAAGCGATCTTCTCAGTCCACCGGGCACGCGTCATCGCGCGCGTTCGCTGCAAAACACGTCACAGCGATCAAGCTCTCGTCATCCGCCATGCGTTCTTCCTGGTCGACGCTGGCCGTGCGGGGGTAACCCCAAGTCTCGTCGTACTGCGCTTCGAAGGCATCGGGCTCGCCTTTGCTCCAGGATCGGATCTCTCGATGCAGGTCGTCTATGGTGACTCCGCGCTGGCCGCCGTTGCTCCCATCGGCAAAGCGAGCGCTGAGCACGATTCCGTCCTTCACGACTACACGCACGGGAGCAGTATATTCGAGCGGGCAATAACAGCCGCGATTGTACACGAAGGCGTACTCCGCGGGTTCCTTCGAGCGCCACAGTGCCAGCGCGTCATTCGTCTCCTCGCTGCCGTCATCGGAAGCTCCGCAGGCGCTAACAGCCGTGCCGAGGGCGATGATCCCTACACTCGTCAGCCAGGTAAGTGAGTACCCCATAGCGTTCTTCAAAGCATGCTACGTGCCAGACAGTGTATCCACGAGACGGCCCAGGCAGACGCCCCGACCCATGATCGGGATGGCATACCTGGCACAGAGGTATGCCGTTTTGCGGTAAAAATCCCGCGCTTCCGCTCAGCGCGGATAGTGATAGAAACCACGCCCGCTCTTGCGGCCGAGCCAACCGGCGGACACGTGGTTTCTCAAGATCGTGGGCGGCCGGTACTTGTCATCGCCGAGCTCGCGGTGGAGCACCTCCGCGATCGAGAGCACGGTATCGAGACCGATCAGATCGGCGAGCTCCAGCGGGCCCATCGGATGGTTGAGACCGAGCTTTGCTCCGGTATCGATGTCCTCTGGCGTTCCGAGTCCCTCTTGAAGGGCGAAGCAGGCTTCATTCAGAAATGGAATCAGCATGCGATTGACGATGAAACCGGGCATGTCACGCGCGGAGACGATCACCTTGCCCATGCGTGTGCTCACCTCCTTCGCGCTCTCCGCAGTGGCGTCGCTCGTCTGCAGCCCGCGGATGATCTCGACCAGACGCATGATGGGCGGCGGATTCATGAAATGAATTCCGATTACGCGCTCGGGTCGTTTGGTGCTGGCGGCCAGCGCCGTGATCGAGATCGAGGACGTGTTGCTCGCGAGTATCGCGTCCGGTCGTGTGACGGCTTCGGCCTGCCGGAAGATCTCGCACTTGGTGGGAGCATGCTCGGTGGCGGCTTCGATGATCAGATCGCACTCGGCGAGCGCTCCATACTCCGGCGCCGGCTGGATGCGAGCTAGGGTGTTTCTGCGCGTCGCGTCGTCGAGCTTGCCCTTCTCTACTAGAATACCCAGCGTGCGCTCGATACGCGCCAGCGCCTTTTGCGCCAGCTCCGGATTTTGGTCCATCAAGAGCATATCGAAGCCCGATTGGGCGCCGAGCTGCGCGATCCCCGAACCCATCTGTCCCGCACCTACGACACCGATAAGCTTGACTTGCATGGATCCAACACTTTGCGGTGCTCCACGGCAACGGGCAAGCCGATCGACGAACGGCGCTGTATCGACGTCTGGCCACGCGGCCGGGTAGGGGCCACGGGGCGCTTCGCGCTATGGCGCGCCGCTCGGGTTTGCCGGCGAGCTGACGTAGTCGTTGCGAGACCGAACGCGCTCTTCCGTCGTGCCGTGTTCGGCGAAGTACTCGTCGTATTTTCGGTCTGCCTCGGCGCCGAACAGAATGCGGCACGCTTCACGAACACCCGCCGCGCGCCTGAGCGCTTCGTGCGACACGACCTGCGCGATCTTCGAGCGCCGCCGCAGAAAGTCGTCGAGCTTGGTGATCATCTCGCGGCTCGCTGCCTGCTCGATCTCACAACGCAAATACTCCGCGTGCTCGATGAGCAGCTCGGCATCTCTGGGATCTTCCCGGATGTGTTCGAGCAGGCCGATGGCTTGGCCGCCGTAGCGCCGCCACAGACGCGCGCTGAGGGGCTCCGATGACGTCTGCGAGGTCAAGGCGTCGAGGTTCATCAGTTTGGCCTGATGAAAGAACTCGTCGCGCGTGCTCTGCGCGGGTTCGCCATACCAGCGTTGTCCGGCGTAAGGGATGCGGATTCCGGCGCGCTCCACTTCGTCCAGGATCTCTTCGCCGACGTTGAGGCAATCCGTGAGCTTGCCGCCGAAGACGCAGACGGCCCCGTCGCTTGCTTCGATGGCATGCTTGCGCGAGAGCTGCAGCCAGTCCTGGCTGTTGGCACTCTTCGTCTCCCCCGAGACGACGAGCGGACGCACGCCGCAGCGCTCCGCGATGATGTCGCCCTCGGTGAGCGGTTGCTCCAGACGCAAGCGCTTGTTGATGTTGTCGAGCACGAAGCGCCGATCTTCTTCCGTGACGCTAACGTCCGGCCCGTCCACGCGCGTGTCCGTCGTGCCGATGCAGGTGCGGGGGCCCATTGGAATCACGAAGAAGAGACGTCCGTCGTCGGCAAAGAACGTGAGCACGCGATACGAAGCCGTGAGGCGCCTCACCAGAATGTGAACGCCCTTGGACAGCACGTGCCGGTGGCGCGTCGAGATTCCCAGGCGTTCATTGACGTCCTCCACGTAAGGTCCCGCGGCGTTGACGATGAGCTTCGAGCGAACCACGAACGTCTCGCCCTTCTCGACGTCGCGCACGGAGATGAGCCAGCGTTCGCCCTCGCGCACGGCTCGGGTCACCTCCACGTAGTTCGCCGCGATGCAGCCGTTCGTGAGCGCGCGCCGCACGAAATTGAAGACGAAGCGCGCGTCGTTGTCGTGCAAAAATGCGTCCGAGTACTCGATGCCGCCGGTTGCGCTGCTCAGATCGATGATCGGCTCTTCGCTGGCCATCTGCCGCGCCGAGAGCAGCCGGGGCGTGCGCGTGAAGCAGTTGCCGATGAACCAATACAGCCAAGCCCCGAGCCAGACGAAAACGCGCGGCCAGCGAAAGCCGCGCGGGTAAGTCATGTAAAAGCTGATCTCGCGCACGGTCGAGGGATACGCCCGGATCAAGCGATTGCGCGCCAGGCACAGCGAACGCACCAGCGCGAGCTCGAACGTCTCCAGGTATTTGATCCCGCCCCACGCGAGATTCGACGACTGTTGCGAGGTGACGCCGGCAAAGTCCTTGCGCTCGATCAGCGCCACGCGCACGCCGCTGGCGGACAGCGCCGCCGCGGACACGGCGCCATTGATACCCCCGCCGATCACGCAAACGTCGAAGTTGCCCGTTTTGAGTTTCTCGATGTTCGTCTGACGGAGCTTCATGGCGTTTCGAGCCGAGCGTAGCGCGGGAAACTGCCGGCGGTATGCGGTCTTCAGTGCCGGAGTTTGTCGCGCCGCCCGCGCCGGGGCTCGGGCAAGACGCTGCGGATCCGGCGTAGTGTTTCGGCATCGAGCTCGCGGAGCGCGCTGCGCACCAGGCGCATCGAGCGATTTCGTGCCGCGGCCGAGCGAGCCAGACGGGTGTCCGCGATGGGCGCCAGCAGGTCCTCGGGCAGGTCCAGCCGCGCGGTCACGCTTTCGGACAGGCTCACCAAGAGCTCACTCAGTCGGAGCAGCGCCTCTTCCTCGGCGATGCGCTCCTTACGCTTATCCGTGCGAGAGGTCAGATCCTGCTCGGGTTCGGCAGCCGGGTCCGTGGGGATCGGGCGTCTGGGCATGTCTGCTGCTTCTTAGCACCACAGACAGAGACTTTCGTTCCACGACTGAAATTGCCTACTTCGTGCTCGCGCCTCTCGGACCGATCCAAGAAGCCGCCGCGCCTCTCGCGACCAGCACTAAAACGGCGCCGGCCCCGCCGGTTTTGTTTCCGTGGCTCAGGGGCTACTCGGGCAGATCGTGATCTGCTCCTGCCAAGACTTCTGGCAGTACTGTTAGTCTCGCGGGCGCGCGGCGGCCTCTCAATTGCGCACGTTGCGTAACCGCCTTCGCGCTTTTGGGTGGCATGAGCGGTGCACTGCCGTCGCTACATGCTTTCGATACGCCGCTGCTGTCCATGGCTCGGGTTACCCTTCACGCTGCTGGTCAGCGTCCCCGCTCTCGCGCAATCGGCTCCGCTTCCGCAAGCCGGCGGCGACGCAGCCGGCGACGTGAGTGCTTCCCCGCCAGCGGCGGGACGGGGTGTGGCTCCCAAGCCGCACGCTGAAATCGTCCCTTCACACCCAGCGTGTTTACCGTCGGACCCGCCCAGCGTATGCCCGCGCCCGCGTCACGAGCAAAGCGCTGCGAAGTCGGGTTCCTCGCGCGTGGCGCTGGCCTCGGCCGTCGGTCTCGGCGCAGAGCTTGGGCTCGGTGTCACCGGCGTGCTCGCCGGCTACGCGTTGTGCAACGATCGCGACGAGTTGTTTGGCTGCGCGGGCCACGTGACGATCGGTATGCTGGCCGGAGGCATGCTGGGCGCGATCGGCGGCGTCCAATTGACGGCTGACGCCATGAACGGGGACGGAAAGCTCTGGGCCACGACGTTGGGCGGCGTGGGCGGCACGGCCGCGGGCCTGACGGGCTTCGTCGCGCTCTACGACTACGACGACGAAGAACCCGGGATCGCCCTGCTGCCGCTCTTCGTAGGTCCCGTGCTCGGTGCCGTCGTCGGCTACGAGCTCAGCGCGTCGTCGCCCGGGACCCAACGCAAGGCAGAGACGAAAGCCGTGAACGTGGCCGCCATGCCGTCGAAGCACGGCGGCATGGAATTGGCGGTGTACGGCCGCTTTTAGTGTGTCACTGGGTGGAGAACAGGAAATTGCCGAGGCACATCTCGTCGGTCGTGCCTTCACCCCAGTTGACGTCGCGGGGCGTTTGCTGCTGCCCGTTGATGATGGGTTGATTGGCCGCGGTGTTGTCCCAGTGACACTCCACGCGTAGCTGATCTCCCGTGTGGAGCGTTACGGGGTTCTTGAGCAGGAACGTCTCCTGATGCGAGAAGTCGTAGTCGTTCACTCGCAGCAGACATTCCGTGCTGCCGTCCGCGCGCGTCA
>DATHEN010000421.1:0-12535 GCA_035318565.1 Polyangiaceae bacterium | reverse complement strand
CCCAACGTGTGCATGTGAATGTCGGCCCAGTGAATACGCATGCTGCCCGTGGCATTCAGCTCCGAAGGAGTGGTCTCGTAGACGTGCGTCACGTCCGGATCATTGGCAGGAATCGGCATGTTCCCGGCCCACCAGTCCAAGTTCATCCAGGTCAACGTACGCGCAGGAGTGAGCGTAGTATCGGCGAGCGCGAACTCGACGGAGCTCTGGTCGGGTGAGGGGGTCGCGAACAACGTGTTGTAGTGAACCTGCAGCACGATCACCGAGCCCGGCTCGACCGCTATGCCTGTCCCGTGAGGGAAATCGATGCCATGCCCGCCCGGCTCCCAAGACGTGATCCAGCCGCCCGTGACGCCACCTGGACACGCATAGCCAGGACCCGGATCCAATACGTCTGCAAAGCGTACGAAGCCCGCAGAGGCGGGTGGGATCAGATAAGCAATCGCATGGTGAACCAGGGGGGCCACTCCGGGTGTCACGCCGATGCCGGTGATGTACTTGCGCGCCGTGGGCGTCCAATTCAGGACGAAGCAGCGGTAGTCGTCGGCCCGCACGCGGGGAGTGTAGGCGGCGGGCATGCTCAGCCGCAGGTCGACGCGCGACATTTCACTGTTCGGCCGCGGTGTGGGAGCAGGCTCGTCTCGCGGGTCACCGATGGGTGCGCCCTGCTCGGCCCAGCGCCGAATAATCTGAATCTGTCGATCGCTGAGTGAACGATCCGGCTCGTATTCATTGCAACCCGGAGACGCCATCCACGGTGGCATGTGGCGGTGTTCGACCGCATAGCTCATGGCCGAGGCGAACGGCTGAACCTGCTCGGCGTTCTCGAACGGCATGGGAGCCACTCCGCCCGCTTTGTGACAACCCGTGCAGTTCGCGTCGATGATGACTTTGACGTCACGATAGTAAGTGGGTGTCTCGGGAACCGGCGGTGATCCGCCGGCGCCACCCGCTCCGGTGGGGTTCGGCGCGGTGCACGCCGGTAAGCCGACGGCGATCGCGAGAACGGAGCTCGGCCAGAAGCGCTTGCTGATCTTCACGGTTAGCGCGAGCGTCCGCGATCCGCTTTCCGAATGCAAATCGCGAGCGAGCACGGGCAGCGGTCGCTATTGAATGCTGACGGCGGGTGCGAGAGCGGGTCTGCCGCAAACGTCCTCCTGCGGTCTGGCGCGGCCACGAGTGTTGCGATTTGTGGCCGCACCGAACACGCTCGCGCAATCGGCGCGCTATTGAGCGCCTCGGCCGCCGCTCAACCCTCGCCAAAGAACGCCCCGGGTGAACGCGGTTCGAGGCGTATCAGCCGGGAGTCCTCGACCGTAGCCTGACATCCCGCAAGACGTGCAGCGGGCCAAAGCCCAGGTCAAATGGTTCCAAGACGGGTGCGGCGCTCGGCCGTAAGCTGGTCCCATGAAACGCAAAGGCATCTTCGTGAGGCCCAGCGCGGGGCGCTCGTACCCGATGGGACGCATTGCCAGCGTATTTTTGGCAGACGGCGCGGAGACAGACGAGAAGTACTCCATATCGGAGTGGTGGCTCGAGCCGAACACGCAGGGGCCCGGCGCACACGCTCACGACGAGGACGACGTGTTCTACGTCATCGAGGGCACCATGAGCATTCTGCTCGAAGATCGCTGGGTCGAAGCAGAGCGCGGAGCGTTCGTGCTCGTGCCTGGAGGCATGACGCACGATTTCCAAAATCGCAGCGATCGCCGCGCCGGGGTTCTGAACCTTTCGATACCGGGGAACTTCGAGCAGAACATGCCCAGCATCGCCGAGTGGTTTGCCGAGCATCCACCGGGCGATGCGCGCTGAAGCGCGGGCGTCAGGGCGTGATGTCGTTCGGTAGATTGCTGTGCACGTTCGTGCCAGAAACTGCGTTGATCAGCGTGGCGCCGTCGGCGTGGATGCCACCCCCGGCGCTGCCCGCGTTGGAGTGAATGACGCTGCCGCCTTGCAACGTCACGCGCGTGAGCGTGCTGCCCAGGCCGGGATTGTTGATTGCTATGCCCCCGCCGCTCCCGAACGCCCAGTTGTAGCTCAGCTCGGTGTCCTCGAGCAGCACGGGGGTACCCCAGTCGTACACGTGCAGGCCCGCCCCGGAGCCGGAGGCACCGTTGCCGGTCACCAGGCTCCGAACGAGCGTGACGGTGCCGTGCGTGGTGGTGAATGCACCTGCGCCCAAGCGCGCCGAGTTCGTGCTGAGCTCGGAATCCTCGATGCGCATGTCATCGCATTCGACGTTCGCAATTGCGCCACCCGAGTTCGTCGCCGAGTTCAGCTCCAAGACGCTGTCCAAAATGCGAAGGGACGCCGAGTAGTAGCCGTAGATACCGCCACCGTTGCCGGTCGGGCCGCTGCTCGTTGCCCAGTTCGAGATGAGCTCGCTCTTCTTGATCAACACCTCGCCTTCGTTGCTGTAGATGCCGCCTCCGGACGTCGCGCCATTTTGAACGAGCCGCGCGCCGCTCAACGTGAGCTTGCCGCGGTCGTTGTAAATGCCGCCCCCGAAGTTCGCGTACCCGTCGTGTACGGTGATGCCCTGCAGTGTCGCGCTGACCCCGGCAGCGACCGTGAAGATTCTGGTGCTGTCTCCGCCGCTCACCATCACGGCGTCGCCACCAGGACCTGCGATCCATACGTTCTTGGCGAGCAGGATCGGCGAAGCGACGCGGATGGTTCGGCTCGCCAGGGCGGCGTTTTTGTTGAAGACGGCTGAATCGAAGCAGATGGCGCCGGCGAGCAGCCCTGGAGGATTCACGACGGCATCGCGCAGAGAGCCAGCGCCCGTATCCCGATTGTGCGTCACGTAGCCGCCACACCGGATTCTAACGACCGGCTCCAGCGGCTTTATCGGGGTCGTGGGCGACTCGTCGATTCGGAGCTGGGCCTGGGCGAGTGCTGCGCAGAGCAGGCTGCTGAAACCGAGGCAAGCGGTGATCCGGCGAAGGTAACGGGTGTCTCTCATGGCTCGCTGCTCGTGCAACTTCCCGACCAGCGCCAGCGAGGGCAGACAGAGCGCGCTTCTGCCGTAAAACACCGAGTGCTCCCCGCCGGAGCGGCTCAGAGCACACTGGGACGTCCCATGGGACAGTCACACCGTGGACGGCCGCGCGCTGCACGGCGCTGTTACGTTTCGCGGGAAGGCGGGAAGGGTGAGGCGTAGGAACGTCGCATCGTGTCGATGAGTTTGGGGTTAGCTGTGCTCGTCGCTCGTCGGCACGCAAACGCCGTGGACGCCCGCGGGTACCGGGTCGCGGACGACAAGAGAGCCGTGTCGGCTGGGGCCGGCGCGCAACGCGCAGGTGAGGGTCGCCGTCAGGAACAGCGCCTGCTCGAGCGCCCTGGGGAATAGCTCGGTGACGGGGCTGCCGTTCAGGCTGAGCTGATGTTGCGCCGCGTAAACGTTGGCGGGGAGGATGGCGAGCAAGAGCAGCGTCAATCCCCAAGCCGCGGCTCGCGCGAAACGCGGGATGAGAAGGCCGACGGCTCCGAGAATTTCGGCGATGCCCGTCAGGGTGACGAGCAATTCCGGGTTCGGAAACGCGGGCGGGACCATGCGCACGAGATCCGCGCGCATGTGTGAAAAGTGCGCGGACGCCGTGAGCAGGAACATCGCGGCCAGGGCATAGCGCAGCGCCGTACCCCAATCGTGAAAGTGCTTCACGCGCAGGGCGCGCAGGATGAATCCCAGAACGAATACGACCGTGAGAACGATGAGAGGTGCCGTGTCCCGAATCTAGGGACAGCCAGGCTCGCGCTCTTGGATCAGCTGGCTGTCTCGTGCGACGCTGTCAACTGTCCGTAACCGCGGAATATTTTAGCGACGCACTGCCGCGCGCAGTTCCGAAGGCGCGACGCCGAACATATGCCGGAAGGTCCGGCTCATGTGGCCGGCGTCCACGAAGCCGGCGGCAGCAGCGGCTCCGGCTAACGGTTCGCCCGAAACGATGGCGGCCGCCGCGCGCTGCAGCTTCAGCCATGCCAGATAGGGACGCAGCGGAATGCCGATCGACTCCGTGAAGACGTGCATCAATCTTCCCGGAGAAAGCTCGACCGCGGCGGCGAGCGCCTCGAGCGAGCGGTCTGAATCCGAGCCGGCCGATTGCAGCAGGCGCAGCACGCGCCGCACCTTGGGATGAATGCTTCTCCGTGCCGGGGTTTCAGCGCCGAGGGTCGTGAGCAGGCGCTCGGTCCAGGCTCTGCCGTCGGCGCGCATGATGGCGCCCGGATCCGCATCGCGTGCGAGCTCCGCGCATTGCTCGACGTCGAGCGTTCGGATCGGGCCATTCAGTGCAGGGAGCAGCGCTGCTCCCGCGCTGCTCTCCGGGTCGAAGAAGACGAGCAGCAGCTCGGCGTCGCGCGCATCGAGAGCGTGCAGCGCGTCCGGCGCCGTCAGCACGCCCGCGGTGCGGGTCCAATCCGCCGTTTGCGACGTGCGCCGCGAGCGAACCGGAGACGGCGACCACGAGGTGCATCGCATGATGAGCATGCAACGTACTTTCCGAGCCCGGGCCGCGCGTCGCCAGAATCGGTGGCCAGAGTGGTAACTCGTACGAGTCCGCGCGCGGTGTCGGCAATTCCGGGAGCCGCATGCAGCATCATGCCACGAAAGCGGAAGCCACACCCGAGCGCCATATCGGCTACGATCGCCGCCACTCGAAACCCAGCAGCACGACGTGAAGACTCGGACCACTTGGCAATTCGCGCGCGTCGGGCGCTGGCGCGGCGCGTGCTTATTGGCTGCGAGCAGCAGCGCGCTGTATTGGGCCGTCTCGTGCAGCCTGCTGGCGCCGGCGGATGACGAGCTCATGCGGCTCGGCTCGCTGCCGGACGCGAGCCAAGACGGCCCTGCCGAGGCCGCCCGGGACGCGACGGTGGACCGAGAGCCCGACGCCCCGGACGCTTGCGACGAACTGACTTGTCCGCCGAATTCGCAATGTCAGATCGTGAGCGGCCTGCCGGGGTGCGCGTGCAGCTCGGGGTTCAAGGGAGAGGCCGGCGCCTGTGCGCGCCACGCTTCGTGCGACGAGCTGCACCGCGCCGAGCCGGCCCTGGCAAGTGGGGCGTACTTGCTCGCGCCGCCGGGCAGCGCTGGCGATGTCGAAGCGTATTGTGAAATGAGCGTCGCAAGCGGCGGTTGGACGCTGATCCTGAATCAGAATACGACGTTCGACGTGGCAGCTGCTCCCTCGACCAGCAGCGTTTGCTACGACAGCGTGTGCACGAGCGCCGCGTACAAGCTGGTGCGGATGCGAGCGGACGTCATGCTCGACGTGAGCGATACACCGATCTCGGGCAGCAGCTTCAGCGCGCGTATCATCCTTGCCAACATCGACGGTAGAGCGCGCGGAAAGACCCTGCACCAGCTCTTCACCACCGGGCCTTACTACTTGGACGACGACCTGAATTCGAACGTCACGGTCCGAGTCCCCGATGGGCGCGCCTGCGCCAACGCCTTGCCGTGGGAAACGGCGAACCTCTTGTGCGACGTGTGTCACTCGGACGGTGGCTGCGGTCAGGCGGTCCTGGTGTTCGGCGATGCTCACCCGGGCTGCGCCATGCAAGCGGCGCTGACCTTCGCCATCGGCGCCGCCTACTCGAGCACTCGCCCCTGGCACCAGTGCGCGGGCTGGCCCGAAGCCGCGAACTACAGCAACTACAACTACCTGCCCGACAACTATCGGATCTGGTTGCGCTGAGGATTTCGTCTTTCTTGCGCGAGTAGAACGTGTTTCAATTTTGCCTCCAGGCGAGAAGGCGAGCGTCATGAAATTCACGGTAGCGGTCGCCATGACCGAACCCTCGGAATATCTCGAGCTGGCGCGTATGGCGGATGAGTACGGCTATCACGCCGCCGCGGTTCCAGATGCGGTCTTTTTTCCCGAGCGAGTGGACGTTCCGTATCCGTACACGAGCGATGGCCAACGCTTCTGGGAGCCGGATACGCCGTGGATCGATCCGTTCGTGGCCATTCCGGCGATGGCCGCGGTGCCCCGCCGGCTGCGCTTTTGCTCACACGTGTTGAAGCTCCCCATCCGAAATCCGCTGCTGGTCGCCAAAACGGTGGGCTCGACCGCAGTGCTATCGGACAATCGCGTCGTGCTCGGTGTGGGCCTGAGCTGGATCCCGCAAGAGTTCGTGTGGTGCGGTACCGAATTCGAAACCCGCGGCGAGCGCGCCAACGAGGCCATCGAGATCCTGCAGCTGCTCTTCGCCGGCGGAATGGTGGAATACCACGGTAAACACTACAGCTTCGATCGCCTGCAGATGAGCCCGGCGCCGAGCAAGCCGGTGCCCATTTACGTCGGAGGACACTCCGAGCCGGCGCTGCGCCGTGCTGCTCGCTATGGGGACGGCTGGACCGCAGCCATGATCAAAGAGCGAGAGATCCCCGCCATCATCACGAGGCTCACCGCGCTGCGGCGCGAGCTCGGTCGCGACCAGCTGCCGTTCGAAATCCAGGTGGCGTGCACGGACGTGTTCGATCTCGAAGGCTACAAGCGGCTGGAAGGCCAGGGCGTGAGCGACGTGCTCGCGCAACCGTGGCTCTTCTATGGCGCAGGCATGCGCGCCACGCTCGACGAAAAGCGAGATGGACTGCGCCGCTTCGCCGACGACGTGATGGCGAAGCTCCCCTGAGCGTCGCGCGCGGCTCGCTAACCGATGGCCGACGCGAGCAGCAGCTGCGCCGCGTAGTACGTGGGCAGGCCCCAGGCCTTGTTCACGAAGCTCTGTTTCACGAAGCGCTCGCGCACCACTGCCACGTCCGAAGCCGCGAACGCCGCGGCAGCCAGAAACAGCCAAGCGCCGCGCGGGTTTCCCGCCTGCCACACGCCCCATGCGGCGATCACCATCGCGATGATGGCCGAGGTGTAGGCGACAACGGCGACGCGTTTGCCTCGCACGTAGGTCCACAGGACTTTGAGTAGCGCGGCACCCGCGAGCGCGCCGAGCGCGGCCGGCCAGAGCAAAGCGGGGCGAGGCGGCGCCTCCGAAAAGAAGCCCGCGGCGTATGCCAGGTGACCGAGCAAAAAACTGCACAAACCAGCCAGAAACCAGCGGCCTCCGGGGAGCATCAGACAGACGTCGCCGGCTGCGCCCAGGACCAGGCCGATGACCAGGCCGAGCTCGAGCGGCGAGAGTGGGCCGCTCTTCGTCGCGTTCACCATGGCCAGCGTTACGAAGGCCAGCGAAGCGATCGGCTTGCACACGTACTTGAGTCCGAGGAGCTGCGACTTTTCTGCTGCGAGCAGCCCGGCTACCGCCAGAGCACAGATCGGCACGAGCAGCAGCTGCATCATGCGGCGCTGAGGCGCGCGCCAGGTGCGAGCCAACCGCGATCGCGATAGAAGCCGAGGGCGTCGCGCAGAGAGTCGCGTACCGAACGCGGCGCGTAGCCGAGCTCGCGCGCCGCTTTGGCGTGAGACACGACTCTATTGGACACGCTCGCGCGCAGCATGCCCGGCGTGAACAAGGCGCGGCGGCCGCTCAGCCGCGCCGCAGCCAGCGTCAGAGGTAGCATCGCCCAGCCGACCCAGAGCGGCAGCACGGCGCGCGGCATGGGCACGCCCGTGAGCTCGTGCCAGATGCTCGTCATCTCCCCGATGTCGAGCACTGGACCGGTGAGCAAGTAGCGCTCGCCGCGGCGTCCGCGCTCGGCGGCGGCCACCACTCCCTGGGCGACGTCGCGTGCGTCCACGTAGTCGCTCACCGCTTCGAGCAGAATCGGGATGCGCCGGTGGTAGAGGTCCAGCAAGGCGCGGCCGAGTATCGAGGGCTCGTAGTCGTGCGGACCGATGAGCGAGCCCGGACTCACGATCACCGCGTCCAGACCGGGCCCGCGAGCGAGATCGAGCACCAGCTGCTCCGCATGAGCCTTGGCACGGTGGTAGTCGCACGGTTCCTCGAGCGCGAGCGGCTTCGATTCGTCGAGCGGCTGATCGAGAGGCTCTAGCACCAGAGCGTGGTGTGATGAGCAATGGACCATGCGCAGCTCGCGCGAAAGGCACGCTTCGGCGATCCGGCGCGTACCCTCCACGTTCACGGTATGGATGCTGCCGTCGCGATCGCGATCGAGGTCCACCTTTGCGGCAAGGTGATACACGACGTCCGCATCCCGAACGAGCTCGTCCACTGCCGTGCGGTCCAGGACCGAGCCTCGCACGAGGGCGATGTCTAGACCGGCCAGTGACGCAGGGCAGTCATCCCCGAGCTCCAACACTTTGACTCGATGCCCCGCGTCGAGGAGCGCGCGCACCAGCACGTTGCCGAGTCTGCCGCCGCCACCGGTTACCGCTACACGCATCAGGCCCCGCCGAATCGCTCCAGGTAGCTCGCGAAGCGCTCGCGCACCTGCTGGGTCGTGAGACCGTACTGTTCCAGGCTGTAGCGGTGCTCACCATGACGATTGCGCGGGCTTTCGCGCACGTGCTCCTGCATGCGCTGCTCGGCCGCCTCCGAGAGCGACAGGCCGAACGCCTGGTACGTGCCCCGGACGCTGTGCAGAGGGTCGGCCACGAAGTCGTCGTAGTAGACGTCATGAAAACGATCAGCCGGCAGTGCGGCGCGCGCATGCATGGCGCGTTCGACCGAACGTGCCAGGTATTCGAGCACGGTCGGTCCGAGCTCCATGGGATCCACGGACTCGCGAACGTTCGACAGGGCTTGCATCATGCTGCAGTACGAAGCCACGAGCGCCGCGGGGTTTCGGTGTGCCCAGATGATGCAGGCATCCGGAAAGAGCTCCAGCAGCACGTCGAGAGACCAGAGGTGCGCGGGTGACTTCAGGAGCCAGCGCTCGCCGGGCCGCTGGAAGTCGAGGAGCTTCAAGAGGTCGTGGTAGTAAGCGTAATTGGCGCGTTGATCTTGAGCCTGGAAGTACTCGCGGTAGGGCGAAATCAGGGGTTCGATTCCCATCTGCACGCTACCGAGCGTGTGCGCCAGGAGCTGCACGCATTCCTCGGGGCCGTCCGCGCGCGCGTGGTGGATCTTCGCGAACTCCGGATTGTTCTCGTAGAAGTGCTCCATGCCGCTCGCCAGCGCGAGCATGCGTGGATCGGGCTCGCCCGGCGCGAGGTCTTCGATGGGATTGGGGTAGGTGCCTTCCCACAAGAGCAGCGGCCGGCTGACGGGATCGGCCGCCAGCAAATTGAAGAATGCCGACGTCCCGGTGCGCGGCAGACCCACCATGTACATGGGACGCTGCAGCTGGCGGCTGCGTATCTCGGGATGACGCTCGAAGGCTTGTTCGATCAGCAGCCGATTGACCAGAAGCGCGATCAAACGCCGGCGCGTCGCTTTGACGCCCTGCGCGCTCAAGCGAGCGCTGCCGTTGTACATCTCCAGGAGCGCGTGCAGGTTCTCCTGGTAGCCGTCGCCAAAATCAGCGAGGCCGGTTATCGACTGAGCCTTCGCGAGCAGCTCGGCTTCTCGCAGGCTTGCTTCAGTTGAACCACTGGCCACAGTTCACGTCCAGTGCTTGACCGGTTATGGCGGACGAAAGCTCGGAAGCAAAGAAGAGCACGGCGCTGGCGACTTGCTCGGGTGTAGCAATGCGCTGCAGCACTCCTTGCGCTGCGATCTGCTCGCGTGCTCGATCTTCCGTGATGGCCAAACGCTGAGCCTCCATCTGAATGTAGACGTCCAAGCTCGGCCCCTCGATGTGTCCGGGCACGACCGAGTTGACCCGGACTCCATGCGCACCGAGCTCGGCAGCGAGCGCCTTGGTGGCGTACAGCAGCGCGGCCTTGGACGCGCCATAAGCGGCCAAGTCGCGTGTGACTTGTCGCGCGGCGAGACTATTCACCATCACGATAGTTCCCTCTTTTTGCGTCTTCATGGCGCCGGCGACGACTTGCGAAAGCTGCAGCGTCCCGAACACATTCACTTTGAACGGCGCGCGCCACGCGCTCATGATGTTGGTGCCCTCGATCGGCTGCATGGGGCCGGTGGTGAACGCGTTGTTGACGAGCACGTCGACTCGGCCGAAGGCGGCGAGCGTGCGCTCCAGCGCCGTCGCGCAGGCGTCCGGGTCGGTGATGTCCGCCTGCAGCGGCAGCGCGCGCCGGCCGAGCGCTTCGACCTCGGCCGCGATCTCCCGGGAGCTGCCTTCACTGCGCGCGAGCAACACCACGTCCGCGCCTTCGCGCGCCAGGCGAAGAGCGATGGCGCGACCCAGACCTGGGCCCACGCCGGAGATCAGTCCCACTCGTCCCGAGAGCAGCATGTTCCTCCGACTACCGAAGTTCCTGCGCGAGCTCGCTCATTGAGACCACGCGGGTTTTGGGCGTTGGATGCTGGCTAGCCCGAACCCAGCGCAGGCACATGGTTCCGCGATCGTGGCCGCAGGTATCTATCCAGTTGCCGAGGCCGGGATCGGTGTGGGCCACGATGATACGCACCGCGCCGTCGCGCCCGTAGCGCGCGCTGTGTTTGTTGAGTGTGATGGGGTAGTAGCGGTAGTCGAGCGACTCCATCCAGTGGTTGTTGAGCTGGAAATTCCAGTAGTCACAGTCGGGCGGCGTGACCTCGATGAGCAACGCTTGATCGGGACGGAGCTGCCAATAGCCGTGGTAGTAGACGATGTGCGGAACGCCGCCGGCTGCATCGGCAGTTCGTGAGTCGAACTTTGGCAGCTCGTTGGGACGTTTTTGGAAATCGCTCGTCCACTGGCTGAACAAGCGCGAGCATCCGAGCACGAATGTCCCCGCCGAGCGCAGCCCGCGATCGATCACCCTGGGATTGACCGGCCGGGCAGCGTGCGGACCATCCGTGCGCTCGACGCGGAGCTCGGCCGGTTTTTCGTGCTCTTTGTCCAGGAACGTCTGGCGAATCACGAGCTGGCGCGTGCGCTCGGACATACGCAGCCAATTTCCCGGCTGTGGCTCGGCGCTCACCCGAATCTCGAGCTCGCCGTTCGGACCGAGCTCGAGCTGGGAGTCGTCCAGGTAGCCGCTTGGCTCGAGTGTGCCCGTGCTGCCATAGTTTCCCTCGTAGGTGCCCAGGCCCAGGTAATGCACGCTGCCGCGGGTGCCGCGGATGCGATACGCGTATTTGCCGCTGATCGAGGCATTTTGATAAAAATTGTCGGGGTTGTCCGCGCCCATCTTGATGGTTTCGTGGCACGTGCGGACCAGCTCCGGGGCGAGGGGATCGGCGAACTCGATACCGGCTTCGAGCCCCGCGCGGACGAGTCGGCTCAGGTAGCGAAAGCCCTCTGCGCGATCGAATGCCGTATTGGGCGAGCTCTCCTCCAATATGACATTGCCGGCCAGCTTGAGCGCGTCACAGAATTCGTTCCACGCAGTGCCGTCCAGGATACGTCGCGTCGACTCGTCGTCAGATTCGCCCATGGCACTCCCAGAGAGACCGGTTCAGCTCTTGATGATGTACTCACTCATCAGTGAGCAGCTGATATCGGACTGATCGATGAAACGGTTCACGTCCTCGATGCCGCGCGCGAAATTCTCCGCCTTGCCGCGGAACAGGCGCACGATGTCGATGACGTCTTCGATGTCGCGCACGCGTTCTTCCACGATTCCCCGATAGGGCGGTCCCTCAGGGGTTATGCGGCGCGCTACCGCGTTGCGCACGTAGCGCCAGAACGGATGGATCTCGAGCGAAAGCGGAGTGTGGCTGCCATGCCAGTGCCCGTAAAATTCTTCGTCGCTCAGGCGCGAAGGTTTGGGGAACGCAGTCACGAGCGTGACGCCAGGGCTCTTTCCACCGTCTGCCCAATCCCGATCGGGATACTCGATCGGCACGGATTCCGTGACCAGATAGCCCCAAACCCGACCGCTCGCAGCCAACAGCAATTCTTCCAGAGGGCCGCGCTGGTCGAGCGAATCGAGCCAGAGCGAGAGGCTCGCGGACAGCGTCTTGCCGTCTCCCAACCAGAGTGGGCTCGGCTGCGCTTGGGCGCCGAGGTCGGCCACGTTGACGCTGAGGCCGCGCACGCCCCGTTCCAGGAAGCGTCCGCACGCGTTCAGCAGCTCGTCGCGGAAACCTTCGATGGAATCGGCGTCGCGCTTGCGCAGGAGATAGACGAGTTTTTCCATGCGACCCAGCATGGAGTGAAACATGTTCTATTCTGGCGGTCAACGGCGTGATAAAGCTCGAAGGCGTGGCTGTCGACGATTCCGAAGCTCGAGGAGCCCCTATCGACGAACGCGGCTTCGTGCTCTGGTTCACGGGCTTGAGCGGCTCCGGCAAGAGCACGCTGTCCCGCGCAGTTGCCGAGCAGATCCGCGCGCGTGGCGTGCATGTCGAGCTGCTCGACGGCGACGAAGTGAGAAAGCACCTGTCGCACGGGCTCGGTTTCTCGCGCGAAGACCGAGACGAGAACATTCGCCGCATCGGCTACGTGGCCAGTGTCGCGGCGCGCTGCGGCGCGTGTGCGATCGCCGCAGCCATCAGCCCGTACCGGGCGACCCGCGACGAGATCCGCAGGTCCGCGAAAAACTTCGTGGAAGTGTATACGGAGTGCCCGCTGGCTGTGCTCACCGAGCGCGATCCGAAGGGGCTGTATCGAAGGGCG
>DATHEN010000420.1:0-2347 GCA_035318565.1 Polyangiaceae bacterium | reverse complement strand
GACTTAAGTGGGCGCCTTTGCGAATACGAAGCGACGCGCAATGGCTCAGGGTGCTAACGACAGTCTCGAAGGGGAAAATCGTCGTGTGGAGTTGCTCGACGAGCTCCGTCACGAAGAACGCAAAGCGGCGGTGAGCCGCGTGGCATCCACGCTTTCTCACGCCCTGGGCACGCCCTTGAACGTGATCGCCGGTCGTGCCGCCATGATCAACATGGACGGAATGTCCGTGGACGACATGCGGAATAACGCTCGCATCATCGAGCAGCAGGTTCGCGCGGTGGCCAGCACTTTGCGGCAAGTCTTGGGCTTTGCCCGGCAGGGCCGCGCTGATCTGGAAAATTGCGATGCACGCAGGCTGTGCGAGCGCGCCGTGGAGGTTCTCGAGCCGGTGGCTCGCGGCCGGGGCATCCGCTTGGAGACGTCGCCAGGGGCGGCGCTCGAAACACGCCTTCAGTCGCAATCTGCCCTGCAGACCCTGACCAACCTGATTTCCTTGGGCGTGCGCCTCGAACCCCAGGGCGGCGCCGTGCTCGTCAGTCTGGCGCTCGAGCACGCCGAGCCCCCGCCGCGTGAGCGCGGGCGCGTAGCCGCCGGGAACTTCGCGCGCTTCGTCGTCACGTATTCTTCGACCGAGCTTCCGGAAAGCCTGTTCGAAGCGGTGTACGAGCCCTGGCTTGCGGCGGAGACGAGTGATCGGGACTCGGCCCTGATCTTGGCGCTGAGCTACGGGATCGCGCGAGAAAATCGCGGCTGGGTGGACGCGGCCGTCGGCTCCGGCAAGACGGAGCTCTCCATGTACTGGCCGGCTCATACTCCCGTCTGACGCCTGGCTCTTGCCGCGACTCGCCCGCATTCGCAAGATTGCTAGGTCATTCGGTGGCGAATTTCGAAGCGCATGCGAGTCATGACCTACAACGTGCATAGCTGCATCGGAAGCGACCGGTGTGTCGCACCCGAGCGCATCGTGCAAGTGATACAAGATGCCCACGCCGATGTCGTGGCTCTGCAGGAAGTCGACGTCGAGCAGTGGCGCACGCGCCGAGTGCACCAGGCAGCCTGGATCGCAGAAGAGCTGGGTATGCACTTCGAGTTCGTGTCCGCCAGGGAATGCGGCGGCGGGCAGTATGGCAACGCGGTTCTGAGCCGCTACCCGCTCGAGCCCGTGCGCCATGCTTGCTTGCCCCGCTTTCGCGATCGCGAGCTGCGCGCGGTGCAGTGGGTGCGTGTGGACGCGCTCGGCGGTGTCAACGTCCTGAACACCCACTTCGGCCTTTCCCTGCGCGAACGCGCGCTCCAAGCGGGCGTTCTGCTCGGCGAGGGCTGGCTAGGTCCCAATCCGCGAAAAACCGTGCTGTGCGGCGACTTCAACGCGCGCCCGGGGTCACGCGTGCACAAGAGCTTGTGTGGCGTGCTGTGCGACGCACCGGCCTGCTCGACGCGCCCGCGCGCGCTCAAGACGTGGCCGTCGAGATGGCCGTTGATGCGTCTCGACCACATTTTTTTGAGTCGAGATTTGAGAGCCAAGAGCTGCGAGGTTCCAAGGCGCGGCGTCGAACGCCGAGCGTCGGATCATTTGCCGCTCGTAGTCGACATCGAGCAAGTATCGGGTGCCCCATGATTTTGAAGGCTGGAAAAAATTGTTGGCAAGTCAGCGAGCATGGACGAGCGGGTGTTCTGGTGGACGCGCGCGACTACTACCGCGCATTTTATCGCGCGGCCGCGAGCGCACGGCAACGCATTCTGCTCTCCGGCTGGCAGTTCGACAGCAGCGTGCCGCTCCTGCGCGGTGAGGACGCGAACGGCAAAACCAACTTGGAGCTCTTGCCGTTCCTCAAGAGCCTGGTGGCGAAAAATCCCGAGCTTTCGATCTGGATGCTGGCCTGGGACTACAGCCTGGTTTACGCGCTCGAGCGCCAGTGGCTGCAGCGCGTGATCTTCGATTGGGCTACCGACGAGCGCATCCACTTTCAGTTCGACGCGCGGCACGCGGCAGGAGCCAGTCATCATCAGAAATTCGTGGTCGTGGATGGCGAGCTCGCGTTTGCCGGGGGCATCGATCTCTGCGACTCCCGCTGGGACGATCGGCGTCATTTGCCCGTTCATCCGGAGCGGCTCAACAAGCAACACAAGCCGCAGAAGCCCTACCACGACATGATGGCCTACGTGACGGGGGACGCGGCAAAGCAGCTCGAGCTCTTGTTCTGCACGCGCTGGCAGGAGGCCACGGGTGAGGTGCTGACACTGGCGCCGACCCACAGCGAGCCGGTATCGGAGTTCGAGGGCGCGCTGCCAGTGCGCTGTGAGCGCGTGGCCATCTCACGCACCGAGGGCGAGGTCGCTGGGCTCT
>DATHEN010000419.1:0-3080 GCA_035318565.1 Polyangiaceae bacterium | reverse complement strand
TGTTGCGCGAGCTCGAGCAACGCAAGTTCCCGCACGCCTCGCCGTTGCTCGGTCACCTCGAGCTCAGGCACGAAAGAGGCGCGGTCACCACGGTCGGTATCGTGCAGCACTTCGTGCCGAACGAGGGGGACGCGTGGGCGTTCACGCTCGACAACGTGCAGCGCTTCTTCGAACGCGTGGTCACCCACCGCAGCCGCACCGCGCACGTGCCGCCTTTTCCGCGCGACATCTTGGTGCGCGCGCAGCGTGAGTGCCCGGAAGTGGTGCGTGATTACGTCGGGGCCTATCTCGACGTGGCCAAGCTGCTCGGGCAGCGCACGGCCGAGCTGCACGCCGCGCTCGCGGCAAACAAGGAGCAGCCGAGCTTCGCGCCGGACAGCTACGGCGCCCTGAGCAAGCGCTCATTTTATCAGTCCCTGCGCAATCTCGCGTCGCGCTCGTTCGACGCCCTACGCGAGACCATGCCGAAACTTTCCGAGGCCGATACCGAGCTCGCGAAGAGCGTGCTGAAACGCGAGCGGCAGATCCGCGGCCGCCTGAAACACGTGCTCGAACGCGAGCTCGGGGGTCAGCGCATCCGCTGCCATGGTGACTATCATCTGGGCCAGATCCTCTACACCGGTAAGGATTTCGTGATCATCGACTTCGAGGGCGAGCCGCTGCGGTCGCTCACGGACAGGCGCCGCAAGCGCTCTCCCATGGCCGACGTCGCCGGCATGCTGCGTTCCTTCCACTACGCCGTGTACGGCGTGTTGAGCGGGGAGCTGCCAGGCTCCCAGACACGACCCGAGGACGTGCCGGTTCTCGAGCTCTGGGCTCCCGTATGGTACGCATGGGTGGCGAGCTCGTTCCTCGGAGCCTACTTGAAAGCCATCGAAAGCGCCGAGCTGCTGCCCACCACGCGCGACGCGCTCGAGCTCCTGCTCGACGTGCATCTGATCGAAAAGAGCTTGTACGAGCTCAACTACGAGCTCAACAACCGACCGAGCTGGGTACGCGTGCCGCTGCGCGGCATCCTGGACGTGCTCGATGCTGAAGCTCCGAAGTGACCCCGATGACTCGACGCGAGCCCACGCATGCGCATCTGGCCCGGTGACGCGCAGCCATTCGGCGCGACTTGGGACGGCGAAGGCGTAAATTTCGCCGTCTACTCGCAGGTCGCCACCAAGCTGGAGCTCTGCCTGTTCGATGGCACGGGTGCCGTGGAGACCGCGCGCATCGCCCTGCCGGAGAAGACGAACGGCGTCTGGCATGCGTACCTGCCCGACGTCCGGCCCGGGCAACTCTACGGGTATCGAGCGCACGGGCCGTTTACGCCGGAGCAAGGCCTGCGCTTCAATCCGAACAAGCTGCTCATCGATCCGTACGCCAAAGCCATAGCCGGCACGATCCTGCCGGCGGACAGCACGTTCGCGTACGAGCTCGAACATTCAGCCCTCGATTTGAGTTTTTCCGAGCGCGACAGCGCGCCCGACGTTCCGAAGTGTGTCGTCCTCGATACCGCCTTCACGTGGGGTGACGACAGGCCGCCGCAGGTCCCTTGGTCGCGTAGCGTCATCTACGAATGCCACGTGCGCGGCATGACGGCGCTGCACCCGCTCGTGCCCGAGAGACTGCGCGGCACCTATCTGGGCCTCGCCTCCGACGCCGTACTCGATCATCTGCAGGAGCTCGGCATCACGGCGGTGTCGCTCATGCCGGTGTTCCACGCCATGAGCGAGCGCCGGCTCGTGGAGCAGGGGCTCTCGAACTACTGGGGCTACAACACCGTCGGTTTTTTCGCGGCCGATCCGCGCTTTGCCAGCGGCTCACGCGGCGAGCAGGTCTCCGAGTTCAAGACCATGGTGAAAGCCTTCCACCGCGTCGGCATCGAGGTGGTGTTGGACGTGGTGTACAACCACACCGGCGAGGGTAACGAGCTCGGACCGACGATCTGCTTCCGCGGGCTCGACAACCGCGCGTACTACCGCTTGCTGCCGGGAGAGCGGCGTCGCTACGTCGACTACACCGGCTGCGGCAACAGCTGGAACGCGATGCACCCGCGCGCCATGCAGCTCGTACTCGATAGCCTGCGCTACTGGGTTCAGGAGATGCACGTCGACGGCTTCCGTTTCGATCTGGCGCCCACGCTGGCGCGGGAGGCCGTCGAGTTCGACGGTTTTGGTCGCTTTTTCTCGACGGTGCAGCAGGACCCAGTGCTCTCCCGAGTGAAGCTGATCGCGGAGCCGTGGGATCTGGGCCCGGGCGGCTATCGGCTCGGCGCGTTTCCGCCGGGTTGGGCCGAATGGAACGGCCGTTATCGCGATTCGGTGAGGCGTTTTTGGCGCGGGGACGACGGTGAGGTCCCCGAGCTCGCGTCGCGCCTATCGGGGTCGAGCGACATTTTTCAGGGCAGTGACCGCGGTCCCCAGGCCAGCATCAACTTCGTGACGTGCCACGATGGCTTCAGCTTGCACGACCTGGTCAGCTACGATCACAAGCACAACGACGCCAACGGCGAGGGGAACGCGGACGGAACCAACGAAAACTTCAGCCGGAACTGGGGTGCCGAGGGCCCAAGCGATTTTCTGCCCGTGGTGCGTTTGCGCGAGCGCATGAAGCGAAACTTCATGGCCACGTTGGCATTCTCGCAGGGCGTGCCCATGCTGTCCCACGGCGACGAAATCGATCGCACGCAGAACGGCAATAACAATGCGTACTGCCAGGACAACGAAACCACGTACGTATCCTGGGAGCTCGACGACAAGCGCCGCGAGTTTCTGGAATTCGTGCGCCTCGTGCTGCGCATCCGCCAATCGAACCCGGTGTTTCGTCGCCGCGCGTTCCTGGCGGGCAGTGCCGTAGCGCAGGAGGGCATGAAGGACGTGCAGTGGCTCAGGCCAGATGGTCGAGAGATGACCGTGGAGGATTGGAATCACCGGAACACCCGCGTGCTGAGCATGCTCATCCACGGTGACGCCTCCGACGAGCTCGACGAGCGCGGCCGCCCGAACCGCGGCAAGACGCTGCACCTGCTGTTCAACGCCAGTAACCGCGCCCGGCATTTCGCGTTGCCGGAGCTGCCCGGTACCGGCTCATTT
>DATHEN010000418.1:0-2269 GCA_035318565.1 Polyangiaceae bacterium | reverse complement strand
TGATCCAGCGCTTGCGGCCGTTCAGCCGGTACCCGCCTCCGGCGATCTTGTCGGCGCGCGTGATCATGCCCGACGGGTTGCTGCCGTAGTCGGGCTCGGTGAGACCGAAGCAGGCGATCACTTCGCCGCTGGCCATCTTCGGCAACCACTTCTTCTTCTGCTCTTCAGAGCCGTACGCCCAGATCGGATACATGCACAGCGAGCCCTGCACCGAGCAGAACGAACGAACACCCGAGTCACCGCGCTCGAGCTCCTGGCAGATCAGCCCGTACGCGACCTGCCCCATGCCGGCGCAGCCGTAGCCCTCGAGGTTCGCGCCGAGCAGGCCCATCTCGGCGAACTTCGGGATCAGATGCATCGGGAAGGTGCCGTTGCGGTAGTGCTCCGCGATGATCGGGATGACTTCTTCCTCGACCATGCGGCGCACGTTGGCGCGCACCAGCTTCTCTTCGTCGGTCAGCAGCTCGTCGACTTCGTACAGATCCAGAGCTTCGAACGCCATTCGCCGTGTACCTCGTGTTGGTTTCCCGCTTCGCACGCAGCCGCGAGCTTGTAAAGGCACAGGTTTAGAAGCGCAAAGCGTGAACGAGGAGCTGCGCGAATGCGCAGCGACCCCGCGGTTGGGTGGGGCCTCGACGGCTCTGCCGGCGGGGCGGGAAGGGCGCGTGCCCCTTCCCGGTCCTCACAGAGCCTTGCCAGTGGGAAAGCCCTGTGTATAGTACGCGGCCTGTTGATTCCCAGGAATTCCGGGGCTGTAGCTCAGCTGGGAGAGCGCTGCGTTCGCAATGCAGAGGTCAGGGGTTCGATCCCCCTCAGCTCCACTTCGAGAGGAAATGCAGGAGAGAGCAAAAGGCTCTCCTGCCTTTCGCTCACCTACTCGCACCTACCGCGCTGAGTCCGGACGCGTCTCGCCCGGCCAGCCTCGCGGCTTCCAGTAGCTCGACGCGCGGCTAGCAACCGGCCGCGAACTCGAGCGCTTGCGCGCTTCACGAGCTAGTTCCAGCGCATGCCTGGACGGGCATGCAGCGAGCGTGTACGACAGATGCGCAACGGAGCGTGAACGCGCCCGCTGCGCGGTGGGTGGCCCCCAGCTGGGGGCAGGAAAGGGACGCGCGATGAGGAGTCTTCGGAAACCGGCCGTGCACGCGGCCTGGGCCTGGCTCGTTCTCGTCACGGGTTGCGGCGGAGCCGACAACGGCGGCAAAGACGACCACCGCTTCGACGCGCCCAGCGCTGCGGGCTCCCGCGCACCGGTCGGCGGCGGCAACGGAGCCGCCGCGAATGCGGGCAGCGGCGGCGCGGATTTCGGCAACGGCAACGGCGGGATGATGATGACGCGCCCGCCCCTCGCCAAGGACGCCGGGGTCAACGAGACGACCGAGCCGGACGACGTGAAGTGCGGCGGCGCGAAGTTCACGCCGAAGATCGAGAAGACGATCGTCCCCGGCAACATCCTGCTCGTCGCCGACAAGTCCGGCAGCATGGAACAGCCCTTCCCTGCCACCGGCGTTCAGAAGGGCGAAGCCGCGCGCACCGCGATCGCGAACGCCATCGACGGCCTAAAGGACATGGTCAAGGTCGGCACCGTCTTCTTCCCCGACCCGACCGGCTGTTCGGGAGGCGACTGCAGCTGCAACGTCCCGGCGTTCGCCAACACGCCGCCGCAGATCCCGTTCACGGCCGGGCCCGCCTTCCTGACCGCGTGGAACACCGCGTACTTCCCGATCAACAACGGCAACACCCCGCTGTCCGAAGGTCTGCAGTCCGCCGACAAGGCGCTGACCGACAACCTGCCCACCTTGACCGGCACCACCGTGGTCGTCGTCGTTACGGACGGCGCGCCCAACTGCGTGCTCGACGACATGCCGATCAACGACCAGGTCACGACCCTCACGCCGCTGCCGACCAAGTGGCTGGGCATGGGCGTGAAGACCTACGTGATCGGCTTGCCCGGCGCGGACGACATGGACGCGGTCACCGTGCTCGACAGCGTGGCGCTCGCCGGCGGCACGACCAAGCACATCCCGGCCAGCGATCCGATGACGGTGCAGACGGAGCTCGCCAAGATCATCGGCGAGAGCGTCACCAGCAACTTCGAGAGCTGCATGATCCCGCTGGATAAGGTACCGCCCGTGCCGGAAGACGTGAACCTGGTCGTGACCATGAACGGCATGGAGCTGGCGGTCGATCGCGACCTCGGCACCTCGGGCGGCTGGACCTTGAACCCGGACCTGACGCACATCGTGCTGCAGGGCACCTTCTGCGAGCG
>DATHEN010000417.1:0-15500 GCA_035318565.1 Polyangiaceae bacterium | reverse complement strand
GACGCTCGGCCAAGTCGCCTTCTGCCGGTTGAGCGAAATCAACGCACGCTACTCGATGGGCTTTGCGGTCGGCTATCCGACTCCCGCCTGCGCTCTGTCCGTCGTGTGAACGTTCGCGCCGGAGCCGGCGTCGCGCGGCTCCGAAAAGCGGATTGCAGCCTTTGCGCGGACACAGGGAGCGTGCCAGAAGTGTCTGTCAATCATGAGCACAGCCTTCAAAGGTCCCCAGCAACTCTTTGCAAGCTTGTTTCAAGCTCACCCTTGGCACGGCGTGAGCTCCAAGGTCGGGCGCGGTGAGCTCCTCAACGCGTTCATCGAGATTGTGCCGACCGACGGCATCAAATACGAGCTCGACAAGCAGAGCGGACACCTGCGCGTCGATCGGCCGCAGCGCTTTTCCAGCCGCTGCCCCACGCTGTACGGCTTCATTCCACAAACGTATTGCGGCGCTCGCGTCGGGCAGCGCTCGAGCGAACGAACCGGCGGCGACGAGATCCGGGGCGATAACGATCCGCTCGACATCTGCGTGATGACCGAACACCCGGCCGTGCACGGCATCCTGGTGCACGCCAAGGCCATCGGCGGCTTTCGCATGATCGACGGCGAGGAGGCCGACGACAAGATCATCGCGGTCATGGAATCCGATCCGGCGTTCGGTCACTTCGAGAACATCAGTGATTGCCCGAGTCTCTTGATCGAGCGCATCGAGCACTACTTTTTGACGTACAAGCAGCGTCCCGACAGCGCGCCGCGCAACGTACGCATCGCCGAAATCTACGATCAAGCCGAGGCGCACGCGGTGATCGAGCTCAGCATGCAGGACTACCGAGAAATGTACGGCTCACCCGAAGAGCGGCTCGCCGAGCTTTTGAAGTTCGTGCGCACGCGCTGATTGGTTTGGGACTAGGTCGGCGAAGCCAACGTGAACGTGAACGTCTTTGACCGCGCGGTGACATTTCACAGGAAGTCGGGAAGGTTTCGGTTTTACTCGGCGCGGATACGCCCGAGCCCGACTCGGTTCGGTTTTTTGGGTTGAACGTTGCCCGGCTCTGCTCGGCGCTCAAACGATGCTGACCGCCCCCGGCGTTTGCGTGACGGCGCCGACGCGCAGAGCTAAACCAAAAACTCATCGACGCGATGCGACGTTTCTTGCTCCGCATCCTTCCCGACTTCGCGGCTCCTGTTTCACGTTCCGAGTCACTCAACGATGTCGCGTCGATTGCGAGTCGTTCATGCGCTCGGCAGATGTGACCCGTCCTCAGACGTTCAGGTTCACGCTTCGAGAGACGCTAGGGCGACAAACGGCTTGGGAACACGACGAAACTGGCAAAGACAGGGACGAGATCGGTGTCGCGTGGGGTGGGGCCCCGATGAATTCACTTCATTGGGGCGGGGCGGCGCGTGCCGCCCCGATGGAAAGAAGGCTAGAACACGAACAGCCAAGCTGTTCGGTGTTCTAGTAATGCGGTGGTTTCTCGGCGGCGGGAGTTGCTACGTCGCTGCGAGTGACCAGCTCAGCGAGCTGTTTCGTCAGACGATCGATGGTTTGCTGCTGCGTGAAGACCACGCGATTCAGATCTTCGACGAGGCGTTCGAGGTGTGTATAGCGCACTTCCAGGTCGACCAAGCGCTGCTCCATGAGGAGCTCTTAGCATGGCTTCGACGGCCGCTTCAGACCAGGAACGGGCCGGTCACTTCATAGGTGATGCCGGACCCGAAGCCATTGCCGACTTCGCTGCGCTGTGAGCTGAAGTAGAGCCTGTTCCCAGCGGGCGAGAATGCGGGGCCCGTGATCTCGCTGCCTTCTTGGCCGGTGACCTGTGCGATCGCGCGCAGCGTTCCGTCCGGCAGGAGCGCGACGATTTGCATGTCGCCGCCGTCTTCGGCCACCAGGACGTCCCCGGCAACCGAGACGGTCACGTTGTCGACGCCCGTGAGTATCGGGTCCGGGTTCGTCGCCGCGTCGTAAAACACGCCGAGGGTCGAGCGCGCCACGTGGTACGCCCACACGCGATTGTCGCCCTTGGTCGTGAAGTAGACGACGCCCGCGTGGTACCAGACGCCCTCGCCGCCGCGGAACGGCGTGCTGCCGGGTACCTGCGCCCGTGTCGGGGTCGCGCTGCCCTCGGGTGCGGGTGCAGGCACGCCGGCCCAGGTGACGCTGCCGTCTTCCGCGACCACCGCCACTTCCAAGCGGCCGCTCGAGAGATCGGCGTAGCCGCCGCGCGTCAGGTTGGCCGGCACGAAGCGATAGAAGCGTCCATCGGACTCGTCTTCAGTGAGGTAGACGTGCTGGTGCCGCGGATCGACCGCTGCCGCTTCGTGCTTGAAGGCTCCGAGCGCGGGTCGAGCGATAGCCGGCTCTTTGCCGAACGGATCGCACTCGTGGACGCGCCCGCTGCCGTGTTCCTCGCACGAGAGCCAGGTGCCCCAAGGCGTGGGCCCGCCAGCGCAGTTGATGTTGGTGCCTTCGAGGATTCGGTACGCTGCGGTCACCCGGGCTTCGGCGTCGAAGCAGAGCGCGCTGGCTCCGCCCGTGCCGATGCTCTCCGAGTTCGAAACGTAGATCCAACCGCCGTCCGGCGCAGGGTAAGTCGCGCCGCCGTCGGGAGCGCCGTGCCACAGGAATTCGGAGGATTCGAGCGGTCGCTGACCCGCGCGCGCGACTATGCGCGCGCTGAAACCCTCTGCCAAACGCACGCCGTTCGCGTCCGGCGGCCCGAGTGGACCGATTTTGGCGAAGTTGGAGCGTTTCGGGCGCTTGCCTTCGGCGCTCCGCTCGCTGCAGCCGATCAGCCCCGGCGCCACGAGCGCGCCCATGCCGAGCAGCGACTGACCGAGAAAGCGCCGTCTCGGCAGCTCGATCCCGAGCAGCGGTCGCTCGCGAAATCCCGAATGCGCCCGACGCATCTTCTGTCGCTCAGGTTAGCGCAGGGCTAGTCGAAAAACCAACGGCGGCCGATGCGCTCGGCCGCCGCTGGCGTTTGCGATGAATGTAGGTGCGTTGACGACTAGCGAACGCTCACGTTCCTGGCGCAGAACAGGCCGGCATCCTGCGGGCCGACGTAGCCGCCGAACAGAATGCACATGTCGGCCGTGTACGCTTCGTTGGCGAAGCGCAGGTTGTGGTCGAGCTTGTTGTTCACGTGGCACTCCCATTCGAGCACGTCGCCTGCTTGGACGCTGAGCTGCCCCGTGTATCCGCCATCGCGGCCGACCTGCGCCTCGGGAGCCGGATTCTCATTGACGCTGTCGTACAGCAGGTCCGCCGGCTCCGCCCAGTTGTACGATTCGTACAGGAGCTCGGTTTGATCGGCCCTGTGTCGCCATGCCGTGAAGCGCTCGGTGTTGGCGTGGAAGTGGCCGAACAGATCGACGATGCGCGCGTCCTTCGTCACCTGGCAGCTGTGGTAGATCGTCTGCTGGCTGCGTGCAGGCACGTCCATCGAGAGCCCGCCGATCAGCGCGACCGTGCGAATCGGTTCCGTGATTTTCGCCGGGTCCTTGTAGAGCAAGTTGACCCAAGCTTCGCGCAACATCGGCGTGTCGTTGCCGCGTTGATTGTTCACGAAGTGGAACTCGAACTGCACTTTGGACTTGGCAGGCAGCGTGCGACCGAGGCCCTCGTTCTCGGGCGCGATTTCCTTGCCCGGGATGTCGCGGACCTGAGTCTGTGATCCGGGAATGCCGCCGCGGGCAGCGATGATTCCAGCGCACCCGCCCCAGCCGAGCGGTGTGGCGGGATCCACCAAGCGAATGATCATGTGATGCGATCCGGGTCGCATCCGGTTCTGCTGCTCGAGATAGGTGAAGTCGGCGTCGTTCGGCGACTCCATCGTGTAGCACTCGACCTTCTCCTCGCCGGGCTGGATCAAGAAGGGACGGACTTCGGCTTCGTCGTCGTAGTTGATGGGACCGGCGTGCAGCTGAATGCCCTTGCCCGGCTCCGGCGCCGCGATGCAGTTGCCATCGCCGTCGTACCCGGAGCGGCTGCAGCCCTCGGGCAGGGCGTTCTCACCCTCGTTGGTGGATTCGTTCGATTCACCGCACGCCACGATCGAGGGGACGGCCAGCGCGACGAAGAGAGTCCGGACTACCAAGCTACGCATCAATGTTGCCTCCAGGTATGTCACAATGATTTGTGCATTCCTGGGCTCGCACAAGGGGTTTTTGAGGCCTCAGCGCGCGGCCTGGAATTTTCGGGCCGGCCGCGTGGGCATCGTTGTTCGAATCGCCGGAGCGGACGGATCCGGCACTCGGCGCCGCCACGGCACGGGCCAGGCGGGCCTGCCGATTACGTTTGCCTACATCGCGCCGTGGGCCATGAGGGCACGGCCCAGAACGGGCATCACGTGACGGCCGAAATCGATCTGCGGTTGGTAGCGCGCGAACAGGCCCGAGAGCGTCATGAATACCCGTCCGATCATCACGAACTCCGGCGGGAGACGCACCACGGGATCCTCGCGATAGGCGCCGAGCAGCAGGCGAGCGCGCTCGGCTAGCTGTTCGCTCGACGGCCAGCTCACGTTGCCCGAAGCCATTTGCCGGAGCTCGCCCAGCAGCGCATCGGCAAAGTGCTGCAGCGTGTCCGGGCGTCCGCTGCGCGTTTCGAAGCCGAGCTCGCCCAGCAGCGTCGCCACTTTTTGACGATCTCCCGAGATGCCGGCGCAGAACAGCTCGACGTAGCGCTTCTGTAGCTCGGGGCTCAAGCGCTCCGTGCAGCCGAAATCCAGGACGCAGATGCGGTCGTCATCCATCACGAGCAGATTGCCCGGATGAGGGTCGGCTTGAAACGTGCCGAGCTCGAGCACCTGGCGCAAGTACGCCTCGAGCAAGCGCCCGAGAATGGCGGACGACGTATAGCCGGCGAACGCGTCGCCGTTGGCGCGCCTTTCAGCGCAGGCATTCAAAGCAACGTCGATCTTTTCGCCCTTCACGAACAGCGTGGTCAGCACCCGATCCGAGCACAGCTCGTCCACCGGCGCGGGGACGTGGACGCGCGAGTCGTTCACGAAAAACTCCGACACGCGGCGCGTGCTCTCCGCCTCCGAGCGGTAGTCGACTTCGCGCAGCACTGCGCTGCGGATCGACTGTGTCAACGTGTCTGCATCGACCGCCGCGAAATCGCGCCCGAGCGTGCGCACGAAGACCTCCAGCATCCCGAGGTCGGCGCGCACTGCGGATTCGATGCCGGGGCGTTGAACCTTGACGGCCACCTCGCGCCCATCGTGCGTGACGGCGCGGTGCACTTGACCGATGCTCGCGGCAGCGAGCGGCTGTGTCTCGAAACTCGCGAAGAGCTCTGCCAGAGGCGCCCCCAACTCGTGCTCGATCACGGCCTTCACCTCGCTGAAAGGGATGGGGGTGAGGGAGTCCTGGAGCTTCGAGAGCTCGCGCACCCACGGCTCCGGCAAGACGTCGGCGCGCGCGGAGAGCATTTGCCCCACCTTGACGAAGGCGCCGCCGTGTTCGGCGCTCATGCGGTAGAAGCGCCGGGCGTTCACCCGATGCAGGGCGTCGAGCTGCTCGCGGGCGGATGACTGCGAAACGAACGCCCGCTTGAAGCGGTGCACACGGTAACCGGCGCTGATCCGCGTCAAGGCCAGCGCGGTGCTGGTAAAACGCGAGAACTGCTGCGAGCGCGCACCGAGGTCATCGCGGCTCTGCTGCCAATCCTGTATGCCCCGCGTGTACGCTTGCCGCGCGACCTGCCCGAGGTTGCGCGCGCTCCAAGCCGTTTCTTCGACGGCGCCGAGCAGGCTGTCGAACAATTTCAAATAGTCGCCGAAAGTCGAGGCGGCGGCGTGAGTGGACATGTACCGATCTCCTTGTCATTCGTTGTAATACGAATGCATCATTCCTACACGGATCGGACAGCCGCGGTCCAGAAATTTGTAATACAAAATATAACAAAGCGTCTCGGCCAGGACTTTTGCCCGCTCAAGCCGCGTTCACAACGCCTCCAGGCAATCGTCGCAGAGCCAGGCGGGGGGCTGGCTGGGGTCCTGTGAAATGCCGAGCTGCGCCGCACTGCCCTTGGGCAGCTCCGAGTCACAGCGCGCGCAGCGGGCCGCCCGATTGAGCGTGACGGCGTTCCAAGCCAAAACGTGGTCCAGGTTGCGCTCAGCGCTGCTCGCCTCGGCCGGCTTGGCGGGACTTGCCGCGGGTTTCGCCGGCTCTGCCGACTCGAGGCTGCGGCTTCTGGCGCTGGAGGCCAAACGTCCGGCATCGCGCGCCACCTGCTCGGCCAAACGCTTGGAGCCGGAGGCGAGCTCTTCTCCACCGGCGACCACGGTATCCACGAGCGCGAGCGTGTCCTCCAGGACGTTGCGAATGAGGTGCGAAACCGAGAGGCGGCGCCGCTTGGCCTCGGCCTTCAGCACGCTTTCCAGGCTCTGAGGCACCCGTGTCTGGACCAGACGGTCTTTGACGTCGCGGGCGCTCGCCTCGCTCGGGGAGGGGTCGGGGGGCGGCGCTGGGGAAGCCGAGGCTCGGCGCGAAGAGCGCCGGCCCCGGCGTGGCGGATGCGGCATGTATTACAAGTTAGTACAAATCGTCACCGCCGCCGCACGATTTCCCGAGCTCCCGAGCCGAGCCCGCTCACGGCGTTACGGATTGAGCTGCGGGCTTTCCGACCTCGGAGTCGAGGCGAATCGGCGCCTTCCAGAGGTAGACCTCGTGATCGCGGCTCTCGTCCTGGGGACGCAAGCTCAGGTGTTTGAGGGGAGTGACGCCCTGCATGTCGAAGTCGTGCGACACCACGCGCGAGCCGGGCTTCAATTTTTGGAGCTGAGGAATGAGTTTTACGTTCAGGCGCGGGAGCAGATAGAGCGTCACGACGTCGGCCGGCGAAAGATCGAGCGTGAAGATGTCCTTCTGCTCGATGGTGACGAGGTGCTCCACCTTGTTCTTCTTCACGTTCTCGCGCGCTTCGGCCACGCGCTCCGGATCGATGTCGAACCCGTAGGCCTTGGTGCCGTACTTCTTGGCGGCCGTCACCACGATGCGACCGTCACCGCAGCCGAGATCGTAGACGACGTCCGACTTCTTGAGCTTCACGAGCTCGAGCATCTTGTCGACGACGGGCTGAGGAGTCGGAACGTAGACGACGTCCGGGGTACGGGCTTCGGGCTGGTCCGTCGCGCTGCCGGCGGCTTCGGTACCCGTGGCTTCTCCCGCGGCTTGCTGCCCCGCCGTGCTCTCCTGCGTCTGATTGCTTTCGTTCGTGCGCTCCGCCACCGGCGCCGGCGCTGCCGGGACGGCGGCGTTCACGGCGTGCGTCTTGGCGGTCGGCTCGTTGCGTGTGCACGCACAGCCAAAGCCCAGCACAGCGATGATCGAACCGAGTTTGACCGTGTGTAATGTGTTTCTCATGATGCACTTTCCTCGTTCGGTGATGCGTCCGCCCGGAAACGCGGGCGCCGCTGGGAAACGAAATAAAGGGGCACACCGAGCAGAAGCAGGGCGGCGCCGAACAAGCTGAGAGCCCCCGCGTAGTCGACGGCCGAGTAGAGCATGTAGCCGCACATGCCGCAGAAGATCAGCGGGAACAGCGGGTAGAGCGGCACTCTGAAGGGGCGCTCGCGGTCGGGCTCGCGGCGGCGCAGCACGAACAAGGAAATGCCCGTCAAGAGGAAGAACAACCAGAACACCGGCGCCGTGCAGCGCAGCAGCGTATCGAACCCGCCATGGCCCGACCATTCCGCTTTTGCGGCACCGGCGCGCACGAGCACGCCGTCGATCGCCGCGCGACCGGGTTCCGTACCGACCGCGAAGATCATGAGCAGCGTGACCAGGAGCTGCGCGAGCAGCGCCCACACCGGCGAACGCCAGCGCGGATGCCAGCGGCTCAGGCGCGCGAATACGCCGTGATCGGCACCCAGGCTCGCATACACGCGCGAGCCCGTCAGGATCAGCCCGTTCACGGCGCCCAGAGCAGAGATCATCACCAGCAGTGCCATCAGCTTGCCGCCGGACGATCCGAAAGAAACACGCAGCACGTCTGCGGCGATGGCCTTGGAACTCTGAGCGCCCTGGAAGCCGAGCGCGTGCATGAACGCCAAGTTCACGAGCAGGTACACGATCGTGATCGCCAGCGTACCGAGCAGCAATGCGCGGGCGATGTTGCGCTTGCCATCTCGCACTTCGGCGGCAACGAACGCGGCGTCGTTCCAGCCGCCGTATGTGTACAGCACCAGGACCATCGCCAGGCCGAATGAGCCCCCGCTGGCTGCTGGGGCGGATGCGGGAGCGGCCGTGGCGCTGCCGCTGCTCAGCAGACCCGCGCCGATCAAGAGCGCCAAGCCGAGCAGCTTGAGCCAGCTCAGCACGTTCTGTGTCGTCTTGCCGAAGACCAACCCGAACAGGTTCAAAAGCGTGAGCAAGAGGACGGCCGCGCACGCGAACAGCGCAGTTGCGCCCGCCGCATGGGACCAGAGTGCTGCAGCATAGTCCGCGAACACGTAGGCCATCATCCCGATGCTGCCCGTCAGGATCACGGCGAGCTGCGCCCAGCCGAACAGGAATCCGAAAATCGGACCGAACGCGCGGGTCAAGTAGACGTAGTCTCCACCGGCGCGCGGGTACGTGGTGGCGAGCTCGGCGTAGCAGGTCGCTCCGATCAGCGACAACGCGCCGCCGAGCGTCCAGACGAGCAAGGCCTGCGCTGGGCTACTGGTGTTCGCCAGCACGAACGGCGCTGTTTCGTAGATGCCGGCGCCGATCACGATACCGAAGATCAGGCTCACCGCGTCCCACAGCCCGAGACGGGCGGCGGGCGCGCTCGTATGCAGGTCCTCGGCGCTCGCCGCTGCAGTTAAATCCACGCTTTGCATCGGATCTCGGCGGGTAGCCGCGACACGACGCCGCGCCCGAACCTGCCAGATTTGGTCTGGATCCGGAAAAGGCAACCCGCCTCGGCGCGGTTCGGGCCGATCAGGCCTGCGCGAGCCACGCGGCGAGCTGCTCGTGATTGACCAGACCCGCTTGCTGGAGCACCACCCGACCCCGCTTGAGCACCACGAAATTCGGAATGCTGGTCACGTTGAAGCGGGCTGCGACCTCGGGACATCGGTCCGAATCGAGCTTGAGGACGACCGCTTTTCCTGCCATTTCCTGCGCCACCCTTTTCACGTGCGGAGCGGCCATCCGGCAAGGCCCGCACCACTCCGCCCAGAAGTCGACCAACACCGGCACGTCGACGGATCGCGTGACTGCATCGAAGAGCGCTGCGTCTGCGTCGAGCGGTTCGGACAATGCAGGCAGCTCCGCTTTGCAGGCGCCGCATTTTCCCTTGTGCGCCAGATGCTTTGCAGGAACTGCGTTTTTCTGCCCACAGGCCCGACACTGGCGAATCATCGCTGCTCCCTCTGGCAAAGCGCGGCCGGCATTGACGCGAGCGTGTGAGTCTCCACTATCCTCGGCATGCCTCAGCGTTTCCCTTGGCTTCAGTATGGCGCCCTTGCGGCTTTGGCAATCGGCTGCAACCGGGCCGAAAAGCAGCCCAAGCCGAGCCCCACTCCCCAGCCGCCGGCCGTGCAGAGCGCTGCCAAGACTGGCGCGGTAGAGGCCGGAGCTGCCCTGGCAGCGGCGGACAGCTTCGAAACGACAGGCGGCCCGGTGAACATTCATCCGCTACAGCACGCGACGTTTTTCATGGATGTTGCCGGTAAGATAGTGTGGCTGGATCCCGCCGGCGAAAAGACGCCCGGACAGCCCAAGGCCGACGTGATTCTGATCAGCGACATTCATGGAGATCATCTGGATGCCAAGGCCGTCGAGCGCTTGAAGAAGACGGGTACGCGCGTGCTGGGCCCGCGCGCGGTCGCCGAACAATTACCGGGCACCGATGCGATCGCGAACGGTGAAACGCGCGACCTCGGCTTCATGAAGGTCGAGGCGGTCCCGATGTACAACCTGAAGCGCGGCCCGGCGCCCGGCAAACTGTTCCACGACAAGGGCCGCGGCAACGGCTACGTACTCTCGGTGGGTGACAAGCGCGTGTACGTCTCGGGCGACACCGAATGCATCCCCGAGATGAAGGCCCTGCGATCGATAGACGTCGCCTTCGTGTGCATGAACGTGCCGTACACGATGCCGCCGAACGAAGCGGCGGAGTGCGTGCGCGCTTTCCGTCCGAAGGTGCTGTATCCGTACCACTACCGCGGCTCCAATCTCGAAGAGCTCGACACGGTACTGGCGGGTACTGGAGTCGACGTGCGAAAGCGCAATTGGTACTGAGCACGGGCGATCGCGGCGTGTCGCTGAAGCGTTGAAAAAAAACGCTAATAAATGCCGTGAAATTGCGGCATCTGCATGTCATACACGGCGGCACAGGGGCGCACTGGATTGCCGCGAGAGGCGACTTTCGTTGGCCCCGGCCGGTGGATGGTGGCAAGCCTAAGTTGCCCGATGGAAACGCCCGCGCAAACGAGCTCGTGTTTCGCAACTCCCCGTTGCGGTTGACGCTGACCTCGTTCGTGCATTCCACGTCAGTCGTAGTCGGCTCGCAATCGAAAGCGAGTCCACGTACGGATGCGTGCGCTGCTCCGTGAATGCGTTCGCGCCACGCGTGGCGTGTGATCGATGCGCTCGAGTGCGCGTGATGTTCGCGCGCGTCTCGAATGACGAAGCGCACGTTGTGTGTCCGAGCGTTCGCGTATTTTTTTTGCAGCGCGCACACACGAGCGCGGTGCTGATGCGGGTTCAAAGTTCGGACGTTTGCGCGTGGCGCCGCGTGTCTCCGGTGTGTGCGAAAAGGTTTTTGCAGCGCACGCCTAACGCGTTCGAGCTCGGGTCCGTTTGGTCCCTTCGTGAAGGCAACGACGAACTCGAAGAAGGGTTACGGAATGAACTACAAGGCGCGTTTCAATTTTCTATTCACCTGTGCAGCCGGTCTATCGATGGCGTGCAGTGCAGACATCGATTCGGCTCGGGATGATGGACGAGGGGACGCGCCGTACGCGAGTGAAGAGGTGGCAGCTTCGGACACCACGGGCACCAGCGCCGCGTCTCTGACTACGGATGCAACGGGTGTGAGCGTGGTGCTGCACAAGAAGCGCGCGTCCACGCTGTTCTCCTTTGGGGTGCCAGTGCCGAAAGGTGTGCTTCAATCTGCCAGCACGGTTCAGGTGCTGATCGGTGGTGTTCGCGCGCCGGCAAAGGTGCGCGAGTTGCTCAAGCACTACGACGCGACGGGCAAGGCGACGAGCGTCGCGGCCATCCAGGTGCAGCTACCGGCCGCATCCGTAGCCAGCACCGATGTCAACGCAGAGGTGCGCTGGACGGGCGGCGCAGCACCGACGACCGGGCTCGTGAGTTACACGTCCGTGAGCGCTCCCGTCCCGGCGGTCGCCATGACCACGGTGCGTAGCATCGCGCAGAGCGCCGGTACGTATCGGCTCACCCAGACGACTCCGCTCGCGAAGACGCTCTTCACCGGGCGCGAACAGAACGTGATCGTGAAGTTCCCGGACGGCTACCTGGCGCGCACCAACGTGCTCGGGATGCAGATGGGCTCCGCGGAGGTCGCGGCGTCGCCCAGCACGGGTCTGGCGTTCCTCTCGAACAACTTCAAAGCCTTCAGCGCGTCCTCGATCTACGACGACGGCTACGCGTATCACACCGATCCGGGCAGCGTGACCGATCTGACGACCGACTACAGCGCTTGGCTCTACGATCGTTGCGCGACGTACCTGACCGCGTACGCGCACTTCAGCGAGTACCGTTTCGGCGAGTTCGGTTTCAAGAGCTGCGCGTACTTCGCCGATCGCATCGGCCTGTCCGGTACCGCGCTCGGTATCTTCAGCGGCAAATCCACGCCGGATACCAAGTACTCCCACGCGCGCGGTCTCTACGCGTACTACGCCATGACTGGCGACGAGCAAGCGCGCGCGGCCGTCATGGCCATCGCCGACATGTGGCTGAACGACGCCACGTTCGTGACGCCGTACCGCGCAGGCAAGTTGCGCGGACCGGACAAGCTCTGGACCGAGCGTCTGCTCGCCACCAGCCTCGAAGGACTGCTCTATGGTTACCGCATCAGCGGTGCCACGAAGTACCTGATCGCAGTCGAGGAAATGATCGACACGGCGTATCTGCACATCACGGGCAACGCCACGCAGCTCGCGGCGATCAATCCCGGCGCCGCGTTTCCTCCGCAGAACTGCTTCATTCACAGCGCGCTGCAGCAGGCCGAGGGCGTCGCCTCCGACCCGTGGTGCTCGCCGTGGATGAGCGAGCTGGTGGTGGAATCACTGCTCCAGTACCAGAGCCTCACCGCGGATCCGCACGTGGACGAGATCTTCATCCGTCTTGGCCGCTTCTTGCGGGACGTCGGCACGGCCTACTTCACGAGCGACGTGCAGAACGACACCTTCATGAAGCCGGCGGTGTGTGACGTACCCACGGCGGGAACGAGCCGCAGGCGGCTGGTGCCGCTGTACGGCGCAGGCCTCAACAAGAGCGGCGTTCGGATCAGCACGCGCGACTACACGGACTTCGAACACTGCGCCGATGCCACGGCGCTCAGCGCCGCCACGCTGCGTGCGCTGAAGCGCACCGGGCAGTACGACCTGCGGCCCGTGGGACCCTTCGCGAGTGAAGGTGCCTCGTTCCTGCAGCTGCACCACGAGTTGCTCTCGTGCGCCCAGCGCACCTTCACGGAGCAGACGCGCCCGCTGCGTAACCCCGCAAATTGGACCAGCCGTCAGCTCGCGGCGGGTGCCTCCAACTCGGCGTCCTTCATCCTCTCGAACAAGATCGGTTTTCCGACGCAGGTGCTGCAGCCGTCGCGCAAGCTGAGCTGGTGGTTCAATAGTTCGATTCTGCAACACAAGATGCTGCAGGAAGCGGGCATCACGATCGGCAGCCTGACGCCGGGTAAGATCCAGCCGTCCACCTGCCGCTGAACGGGGCGCTCGCCCATACCCGCCTGGCAAGGCGAAACTAGCGCGCGGAGCCGTCACCCGATGGCCCGCGCGCTGCTCTTTTGGCGCTGTCGTCTGGCAATCAGACAAGCGGCGCGTATGCCAAACGCGGTTCGGGGGTTGCCAGCTGCCGAACCCGATACTAGGGAAAGTGCGAACACTCCCTGGAAACGCGCCTATCGTGGCCAGATTCAAGTCGCGCTGAGGCAACTTTGCGTAAGCTACCGTAGGCCAGTGCTGGGGCGCCTCCGCGGAGGCGACTTGCGCCGCCATACTGGAATCCACATATGGTGCTGCGGGTCGCAACGTGAAACTGGGCGGCGTTTCCGGAAAATCCAAAGCAATGCGCTACGTTCTTGTCATCGTTGGCCTGCTGTTGATCGTTGGCGGTCTCGGCTTCGTGAAGTTTTCACAGATTTCGTCCCTGATGGCCATGGGCGAGCAGATGCAGAAGGCCGGGCCTCCTCCAGAGTCCGTAGGCACCGCCGTGGCGGAGGGTCAGGAGTGGGAGGACACGCTTTCGGCCGTTGGCAGCATCGCCTCGGTGCAGGGGGTGGCGCTGAGCACAGAGGCCGCGGGTGTCGTCACCAAGATCAGCTTCGACTCGGGCAGCACGGTCAAGCAGGGAAAAGTCTTGGTCGAGCTCGATACGAGCGTAGAGCGCGCACAACTGGCGTCTGCCCGCGCCCGCCGCGACCTCGCGAAAGTCACGGCCGAACGCTCGCGTGCGCTGGTCGCGTCCAGGGTGATCTCACAGGCGCAAATGGACGCCGCGGAGGCGGAGCTCAAGACCGCTTCTACTGAATACAGCGCGATCCAGGCGCAGATAGCGCGCAAGGTCGTGCGTGCCCCGTTCACGGGTCGCCTCGGTATTCGCGAGGTCAATCTCGGACAGTATCTGAACCCGGGTACACCCATCACGGTGCTCGAGTCATCGGGCGCGCTGTTCGTGGACTTCACGCTGCCTCAGCAACGCCTCGGTATGGTGAGCGTCGGCATGCCCGTGCGCGTCACTCTGGAGGGTAGCAAAGGCCAAGAGATGGCCGGTGCGATCGCCGCCGTGGAGCCCACGGTCGACAACAACACGCGGGCCGTCAAGCTCCGCGCCAGCGTGCCGAACGATCAGGCGAAGCTGCGCTCGGGCATGTTCGTGAACGTTTCGGTAATTTTGCCCGAAAAGAACAAGCTCGTCATCGTGCCCGCCACGGCCGTCGTGCACGCTTCGTATGGCGACTCGGTCTTCATAGTCGAGCCGAAGAAACCCGGCTCCCCCGGCATGGCCAAGACGCCGGACGGCAAAGAGATCAAGATGGCGCGGCAACAGTTCGTGCGGCTCGGGGAAGCGCGCGGAGATTTCGCGGCGATCTTGGACGGCGTGAAGAGCGGGCAGGTGGTGGTGAGCGCCGGTGCGTTCAAGTTGCGCAACGGCGTTCCCATCGTCGTGAACAACGCGATCGGCCCCAAGCCGAGCTTGAATCCGCGACCCGAAAATCGCTGAGACATGAAGTTCACGGATATCTTCCTGCGCCGGCCGGTGCTGGCGATCGTCGTCAACCTCGTGATCATCATCGCGGGGCTGCAGGCTGCAGGTACGCTCAACGTGCGGCAGTATCCGAAGCTCGAGAGCACCACCGTCACCGTTCGAACGGCGTACGTGGGCGCCAACGCCGAGCTCGTGCGTGGCTTCATCACCACGCCGATCGAGCGCTCGGTTGCGGCGTCGGACGGCATCGACTTCATCGAATCGCAGAGCGTCCAGGGCCTCTCCACGATCAACGTTCGCCTGAAGCTCAACTTCGACGCGGCGCGCGCGCTGGCGGACATCAGCACGCGCGTGAATCAAGTGCGCGCCGATCTGCCGCCCGAGGCAGAGGTGCCCGCGATCAACATCGAGCCCTCGGACTCGCGCATCGCCGCGATGTACTTGAGCTTCCGTTCCACCATCCTGGATGACAATCAGGTCACCGACTATCTGATCCGGGTGGTGCAGCCGCGGCTATCGGCGGTGCAAGGTGTGCAGCGTGCGGACATCCTCGGGGCGCGCACGTTCGCGGTGCGGGCCTGGCTGAAGCCGGAGCGCATGGCGGCGCTGAACGTGAGCCCGTCTCAAGTGCGCCAGGCGCTCGGGGTCAACAACTACCTGTCTGCCGTCGGACAGACCAAGGGCGCGCTGATCCAGCAGAACATCACCGCCGCCACGGATCTGAAATCGGTCGACGAGTTCAAGCGGCTCGTGGTCCGTCAGGAGAACGGCACCCTGGTGCGCCTGCAAGACGTGGCGGACGTGGTGCTCGGTGCCGACGACTACGATCAGGACGTGCGCCTGTCCGGCAAGAAGGCCGTGTTCATGGGTGTGTGGGTGCTTCCCACTGCCAACTCGCTGGACGTGATCAAACAGGTGCACCGAGAGCTCGAGATCATCAAGCGCGAGCTGCCGACCGGCATGGAAGCGGCCGTCGGCTTCGACTCCACGCAGTACATCGACAACGCCATCAAGGAAGTGGTCAAGACGCTCAGCGAAACGGTGCTGATCGTCATCATCGTCATCTTCTTGTTCCTCGGCTCACTGCGCAC
>DATHEN010000416.1:0-2194 GCA_035318565.1 Polyangiaceae bacterium | reverse complement strand
TTGCAGGCGATCCAAGAACTGCGCGCCCAGGGCTGGACGCTGCCTCGGATTCGCGAGCACGTGCGCAAGCGCGCGGCGCGAACGGCCGGAGCGCGCGGGCGCGAGGAAGGAGATGCGGCGGGTACGCGCCAGCAGATTTTGGAACACGCGACGAGCCTATTCGCGCAGCGTGGATTTCACGGCGTTCGGCTGATCGACGTGGCTCGCTCGTTGGGGATCGGCAAGGCGACTCTGTATCGCTACTTCACCAGCAAGCAGGCGCTGTTCGTCGAGTGCGTGGAACGCGTGCGATTCACGCTCGTGCCGAAGGAAGCACGCGACGCGGCAGAGCGCCGGGACAGCCTGCCGGATCAGGGGCGACGCCGCGCTCGCACGGTGCTCGTCCACTTCAAGGCGTACCGCGCTCTGACGCATTTTCTGGGCACGATCGCCGAGGACGCGGATAGAGCGGTTGCAGCGCGCGCCAAGGCAGAGCTGCACAGTATGATCACGAACGCCGAGCCTTACCTCAAGAGACTGATGGATCAGGGAGCGCGCAGCGCGGATTCAGAGCTTCTCGCGTACATGCTGTGGGGCGCGCTGATGGGCGCAGGCGAGCGCCTCACGCTGGACGGCAAGTACTCTCTCGATGAAGTACTTCACGAATACTTGCAATTCATCACGTACGGAATGCTACGGCCGAACGGGTGAGGCTCGCATCGTCACCCGCTCGGCTCCGCGGCTCGCCCTCGATTTGCGACGCCGCGGAGCGTTGATGACGATCCAGTATCGGTTCGACTGAGCGGTCAAACGCTCGTCACTTGATCGCGCCGTCCAGCAGCCACTTGCGGAACGCATCCTTGAGATATGCGGGTTTGGCCGCTGCCGATCCGCTTTCGGGCAATTCGAGGAACCGCGGTAGCCACGGAGCGCTCGTGCCGAGCCACGCTTGATCTCCGCTGGCCACTGCAAACGGATCGATGGGCGGAACAGAGGCCATATTCTGCGCCACGGCCGGGGCGTACGGATACGGGCTCGCGCTGTGATGACACGCGGAGCACTTGTTGTTGTCCCCGCGCGCGATTTCCACGCTGCTGACGATGTCGCGCAACGATTTGCCCGCAATCTTGGCGTCCGGTTCGTGGCCGAGCGTTGCGCCGTTCACGGGCCGGTACCAGGTCAGGCGACACGAAGCGCCCGTTTCGTATGCCAGAACCGAGCGTGAGTCGTTGGCGAACGGATTCGCTCCCGCTTGCATGGTGTGGTCGACATCGATCTGCACCGGGTACGAACCGCAAAGTGACAACAGGGTCGGCGGAACGTCGATCTTGATGTAGCCGCGCTCGCGCGGATTGACGGTATTGGGCGTCGTGGAGGTGCCGCCGAAGTATTGATAGAGCTTTCCGGTGAAGAAGTAAGGCCCGATGCTGACGCGCCCGGACACGCCGGTCGCCGGCGTGGTGCCGATGTTTACGACGTCGATCTGCACGCCCCACACGCTGCCACCTCCGTAGTAACGCATGGCGCCGTCGGGTCGCAGATCGGAATCGGGTGGCGCGTGCGGAACCGGGGTGGGGGGCGTAGTGGGGACGGGCCGCGGAGGGCGCGGCGTGGGCTCTGGATCCTCGGGCGGTTCGATGGGATTGACCGGTAGCGCCGCGTGCGAGACGCCGACGTTCGTCTCGATGCTGGCTTCGTCAGGTTCCGCTGCGCCGCTGCAGGCCGCGAGCAACACGGGCACAAGGATGGGGACGAGTTTCGCGCGTGCGTTCATGATGCCTCCTCTTCGAACAAGGCGGCATTGAGCAACGTGCGTGCCACGCGCGTCGCAGGGCGCGATGAGCGATATTTCGCGGATTTCTGCCGTTCCGCGCGAGCTCGGGGTGCCCTGCAACCCTGCTGCAGGGCGTTGCATGCAACGCGGCTCGGACCCCAGACGCGGCAGGTCAGCCGCTACGGGCTCTCCCCGTCAAGGCGTGACGCGGGACGGCTGCGCGAACGAACGCAGAGCGGCGCGCTCCTCTTCGAGGACGAATCCGGATTGGATCGTTTGATTGGCGTGCTCGTCGTACGTTTGCTCGTAGGCGACGCGGGTCGGGTAGAGCGCGGTGAGGCGAGCGTCCGGCAACGGTGTCGTGGAGCCGAGCAGGATGCAAAGCAGGTCGCTCTTCGGGCCGGGCGCGCCGGACAGCACGTCGACCGGAACGTCCACGGG
>DATHEN010000415.1:0-3780 GCA_035318565.1 Polyangiaceae bacterium | reverse complement strand
GTGCTCTCCGCCGCGATCCCGGCCGACGAACGCATCGTGACCATCGAGGATTCAGCGGAGCTCCAGCTGCCGCAGCCGCACGTGGTCTCGCTCGAAACGCGCCCGCCGAACATGGAGGGGAAAGGTCAGTATTCGATTCGCGATCTCGTAAAGAACGCGCTGCGCATGCGCCCCGATCGCATCGTGGTCGGAGAGTGTCGCGGCGGTGAGGCGCTCGACATGCTGCAGGCCATGAACACGGGCCACGACGGCTCGCTCACCACCACCCACGCGAACTCGCCGGAGGAAGCGCTGGGCCGGCTCGAGACGCTGGCGCTCATGGCCGGCGTGGAGCTGCCGTCACGCGCGATACGCGAGCAGATCGCCAGCAGCGTGCACCTCATCGTACAGCAGGCGCGGCTCACGGACGGCAGCCGCAGAGTGACCGAGATCACGGAGATCTGCGGACTCGATCGGCACGGTGAGTTCGAAGTACGGCCGATCTATCGTTTCACGCGCACGGGTACTGGCGCATCGGGACGTGTGCTCGGAGAATTTTCGGCGACCGGTCATCTGCCCAGCTTTCTCGATGAGTTCTTGGTGCGCGGGCTGATCCGCGACGGGGAGCCGTACCTGTGAGCGTGGAACACCTGAGCCTCGAGGCCATGAAATGGGTGGCGTGCGCGCTCGGCGCGCTGGCTGCGGGTTTCACGGTGTTCGCCATCGCGGAGAATCGTCAGTCGCTGCCGTACCGGTACTGGGCCGTGTACGTGGCCTATCTGGAGCGCTCACTGCGCTGCATGTTCATCACCACGCCGGGCCACTACATCGCCCTCGGGCAACTCATTGCGATGCTCGTGGCGCTCGGCCTCGGTTTGAGCACGCGCGAGCCGCTCTTTTATGCGCTGATCGGCGTGGCCGTCGCTGGACCGGCGCTCGTGCTGAGCCATTTGAAGCGCCGCCGCGTGAAGCGCATCGAGGCCAAGCTCGACGGCTTCATCCTGGCGCTGGCGAACGCGCTCAAGGCCACGCCGAGCCTGGGCAATGCTCTCGAATACGTGGAGCCGCTCTTGGCTCCGCCGCTAAATCAGGAGATCCGGCTCGCGCTCAAGGAAATGCGTGTCGGCACGACGCTCGAGCAGGCGCTCTTGAACGTGAGCGCGCGCATTCAGAGTGTCGAGCTGGACGCGACGCTCACCGGCCTCTTGATCGCACGCCAGGTGGGCGGCGATTTGCCGAAGATCCTCGAGACCACGGCGGCTACCTTGCGCGAGATGACCCGCCTGCAGGGCGTGGTGCGTACCAAAACTGCCGAAGGCAAGGTGCAGCTCTTCGTTGTGGCACTGTTTCCAGCAGGACTGCTGTTCGGCTTCGATCTGCTCAGTCCCGGTTACTTCAATCCGCTCACCCAGCAGCCGCTCGGCTATCTCATCATCGGCGCCTGCGTCGTGATGTGGATCGCGGCGCTGGTGATCGCGCGCAAAGTGCTGGCGGTGGAGCTATGAGTCCGCTGCTCGTGTGCCTGCGCGTATCGCTGCCGGTCGTGGCGTTCGCGGCGGTGTGCGTCGGCCTTTCAGCGCTGATTCGCGTGCCGAGCCGTGAGGCCCCGCGACTCGGTGTGCGCGGCCTGCGCCGTGTGCAAAGCGTGAGAGACAACGGCGCCTGGGCCGAGGTCGAACCTGCCGTGCGCTGGCTGGGAGCGCGGCTGCGCCCGCTGCTCGGGGACAAGCTGCGCACGGCCCTGGACCGGCAGATCACGCTGGCCGGCGATTTTTGCGGGCTCTTGCCGGAAGAGCTCGTGGCACTCACGGCGCTGCTCACGAGTGTGCTCATGACGCTCGGCGCGAGCTACGGCATCCTGAGCGGCAAAGGGCCGGCGCTGTACGTGCTGCTCGGCGCAGCGCTGGGCGTGCTCTTGCCGTACCTGCACATGACGAGCATCGAGCAAGCGCGCAAGAAACACGTGCAGAAGCGGCTGCCGTACGTGATCGACCTCTTGTCCCTGGCGCTCTCCGCCGGTCTGGATTTCCCCGGCGCGCTCAGACAGGTCGTGGAAAAGACCAGCAACGCGCGCGATCCGCTGGTGGAAGAGGTCAACCTGATTCTGTACGAGCTTTCGGTGGGCAAGACGCGCAAGCAAGCGCTCGCGCAGCTCCACGAACGCGTGCCGAGCGAGTCGGTCCAAGAGTTCGTCGCTGCCGTCACGCAGGCAGAAGAGCGCGGCAATCCGCTGGCCGAAGTCTTGAACATTCAGGCGGAAGCATCACGCCAAGGGCGATCGGTGCGGGCTGAAGAGTCGGCGTCCAAAGCGGGCATGAAGATGTTCATTCCAATCGTGATCATCGTGCTCGTGGTGATGTTGATGATCCTCGCGCCGTTGATCATGGGTCTCGAAAGCAGCCTGGGCGCGGAGTAGTCATGGCAACTCTATCTTCACTCAAATTCGTGCTCAAGAGCTCGGCTGGCGCACACGAGCTCGTCGTGGACTCGTCGCGCGCGCTGGTGGGCAGCGGTCCGCATTGCGAAATTCGTCTGCCTGCCGAGGAAGCAGGCGTCGAGCAGCTCCTGGTGGAAGCCGGCAGCGGGGGTGTGTTCGCCCAAGCGCGTTGCTTGAATCCTCCGGCTCTGCTGAACGGTTTGCCGTTCACGGAAGGGCGGCTGTTGCCCGACTCGGTGCTCGAGATCGGGGGCACGAAGCTGTCCGTGTCTTTGGCCCAGAGTGATCTGCAACGCGACCCCGGCACGAGCAAAAAGCGCGGGCGCCTTTCGCCGATTCACGTGCTCGGCTTGATCGGCTTTCCCGTGGGCATTTTCATGATTTCTGCCGGTCCCCGCCAGGGCGCTGCGGAAGAGGAAGCCCCGAGCCCGCCGGTGCTGTTCGCGAGTGACAGCAAGGCCGTCTGCCCTCAGCCAGGCGGAGCGCAAGCAGCCGAGCTCGGCCGAGACGAGCTGGCGCTAGCCGATGCGCAGCGCGAGCGCTCACCGTTTTACGCGGAGGATGGCGTATCCGCCGTCGCACACTATCAGCGAGCAACGGCGTGTTTCCGTGTGGGCGGAGCCGACGCAGAGGCGCGACAGGCCGAACAAAGCGCCGTGCAACTGAAGCACACGTTGAAAGAGCAGTTTCACGTTCACCAAGTGCGGCTCGAACACGCAGCCCTCACCGGAGAGTTCGAGCGCGCCCGAACGGAGATTCAAATGCTGCTCTCCTTCGTGGCCGCCGAGCCGGGTGAATACGGCAGCTGGCTCACGATGCTCGATCGACGCATTCAGCTGAAATACACGGGCGAAAAGGCGAAAAAACCATGACTATCCAACACCTATTTCCCCGGCTCCGGCTTTGCGCCGGGACGCTCGTGCTCACGGTCGCCGTGTGCAGCGGTTGCGTGCGAACACCGGGCGCGGAAATCGAACGCCGTATCGAAATCGCGGAGCGCGAAAGCGAGCCGGCACGGCTTTTGGCGCGCGCCCGAGCCTTCGCACAGATCGGCGACTTCACGCGCGCCGAGCAATACATCGACGCGGCGCGTTCGAGCGGAGCCGATGCGGACGACGTGTTGCCCCTGCTCTTGGAGGTGTGCATCAAGGACAGGCGCTATCGCTCCGCGGTGCAGCACAGCGAGGACTACTTGCGACGGCGTCCCGCGGCCTACCGCGTGCGTTTCATGCTGGCCACGTTGTACGTCGGTCTGGAAGAAGCAGAGGCCGCGCGGCGCGAGCTCGAGCGCGTGTTGCGCGCAGAGCCCGAGCACGCCGATGCGCACTACATGCTGGCGATCGTCCTGCGGGACGATCTCGGAC
>DATHEN010000414.1:0-2470 GCA_035318565.1 Polyangiaceae bacterium | reverse complement strand
GTGTTTACGAACTCGGAGGACGAGTTCGTCGGGCTCGAGGACCTTTGGAGAAATTCGCTGTATCCGGATCAAGATACGGCGTTGCGTCGAATCATCGAGGACTTGCGCTCGGAGACACGGCCGATCCACCTGACCATCCGGATGCATCCGAACCTTCGTCACAGCCCGCCGGCACTCGTCGAAGCCACTTGCAAGCTCGAGTCCGAGCGCGTGACCGTGGTTCGGCCCGATAGCGCCGTCAGCACCTATGCGCTCGCGCGGGCTGCCGACCGTGTGCTGACGTTCGGCTCGACGATGGGAATCGAGGCGTGCTACCTGCGCAAGCCGTCGGTTCTGGCCGGTCGCGCGCTGTACGAGGGCATCGGTGGAACGTACAACCCGAAGACGCACGATGAAGTGGTTTCTCTCTTGCGCTCGGATTTGGAGCCGCGCTCGCGAGAGGCGGCGCTCATGTTCGGTTACGACCAAGCGACTTTCGGCGAGCGCTTCCGCTACTTCGATCCAAGTGGCCTGTTCGACGGCACCTTTCGTGGATCCAAAATAGAGCCGACCCATCTCGATCGCATGGCCATGGGCGTCCTGAGGCGTCGTGAGCGTCTGATCCAGGGCGTGCGCAGGCGCGCGACGCATCTCGTAGCGGCACCGCGCCGGCGCTTCGCGGCGGCGCTTCGTTCGCCCGTTCGCCGACTCAGAAGGCTCATCGAGCGATGAAGGTCGTGCATGTCGCCACCGCGGACCGTAGTGGTGGCGCGGCGCGGGCGGCGCACCGGCTTCATGTCGGGCTGCAACGCGAGGGCCACGATTCTCGGATGTTCGTCCGCGATCGCACGAGCGACGACCCGGCGATCGATCAATACCAATACCGGCATCGCTTGGCCCCGCGCGTGCGGCGGAAGCTGTCGAGACTGCTTGCCCCGCACGAGGCAGGCGCGTCGTCGTCCTACGAATACTTCAGCAATCCAAGGACAGAGTACCGGATCGATCCACGCTCACTCGGCGATGTCGACGTCATCAACCTGCACTGGATCGCGGGCTTCGTGGATCTGCCATCGTTCTTCGGCGCGCTGCCGGCTTCGATTCCGGTCGTGTGGACACTCCACGACATGAACCCGATGACCGGGGGCTGTCACTACGATGCTGGGTGCGGGCGCTTCACCGAACGATGCGGAGCTTGTCCGCAACTGGGCAGCGAGCACCAGAGCGATGCCACGCGCGCATTCTTCGTTCGGAAGGCGGAGGCGCTGGCCAGCCTGAAGGCGCCCCTGCATCTGGTGGCCGACAGCCACTGGCTCGCACGCGAAGCCCGGCGCAGCACTCTGCTCCGCAGCTATCCATGCGAGGTCATCCACTATGGGCTCGACACCGAGCTCTATCAACCAAGGGACAAGCGAGCTACGCGCGCTGCGCTCGGGATCGACGCCGACGCGCGGATTCTGGTGTTCGTAGCGGAAAGCATCGACAACCAACGCAAGGGAATGGCGGTGCTGCTCCAGGCGATCGCAGCGTTGCGCAATGTGCCGAGGCTGACGCTGTTGACGGTCGGAGGCAAAGGCGCGCTCGCGCCAGAAGGCGTCGCTCACATCCATTTGGGGCGCGTCGACGAGGATCGACTGCTGTCGCTGGTGTACAGCGCCGCGGACGTGTTCGTGATCCCCTCGCTGCAGGAGGCGTTTGGGCAGACCGCGCTCGAAGCGATGGCATGCGGGACCCCGGTGGTCGGCTTCGACCTCGGCGGGATTCCGGACATGGTCGTGCCCGGCGTCACCGGCACTCTAGTCGAGCCGCATGATGCCTCGGCGCTCGCGCGGGCCCTCGCCGACCTGCTGCAGGATGACGCAGCGCGCGCTTCGATGGGCCGGGCGTGCCGGGCGAAGGTGCTCGAGTACTTCACGCTCAAGCGCCAAGCCGTGGAATACGCGCAACTCTATACGCGGCTCACTCGAGCCTCGCACGGATAGGCAAGCATCGCCGTGCGAAGAGGGCGGCGCATCGGGATCGCGGTAAATCCTCGCCCGCGATCGCTGCTAAGGTCACCGGATGAGCGACGCGGCGCGGCAACAACAACTCGAGCATTGGAATGGGCCCGGCGGCCGGCGCTGGGTCAACGAGCAGGAGCGGCTAGACCGGGTGCTCGCGCCGCTCGGCGAGCTCGCGATCGACCAGGCGGCGCCGCGTGCGGGCGAGCGCGTGGTCGACGTGGGCTGCGGCTGCGGGGCGAGCACGCTCGCGCTGGGTGAGCGCGTGGGTGACGGCGGCGCGGTGCTCGGCGTGGACATCTCCGCTCCGATGTTGGCGCGCGCGCGTGAACGCGCTGCCGCGCAGGGACTGCGCTGGGTTTCGTTCACCGAGGGCGACGCCACGACTCATCCGTTCGGCGGAGACGCGCACCTGGTGTTCTCGCGCTTCGGCTCGATGTTCTTCGCGGATCCCGTTGCGGCATTCGCCAACCTGCGGCGCGCGCTGCGTCCCG
>DATHEN010000413.1:0-9549 GCA_035318565.1 Polyangiaceae bacterium | reverse complement strand
CGCGTCCGAGGGCCCACACCGTCCCGGCGGTGATCACGGCGCAAAATGCAGTGCGCCAGATCGTGAGCAGCAGCTCGAGCGGCTTCATGTCGATCAAGCGGCCGGGGATTGCGAACTGGGGATAGGAAAGCACCGCCACGGTCATGATCGCGTAGGAAGTGGCCACCGCTCGAATGCTCCCGAGCCACACGCCGTAAACGATACTTCCGATGATGAGCAAGCTGGCAATCAGTCCCCAGCGAAACATCCAGTCCGTGCGGCCTTGCGACTGATAGATCCAACCGACCGTCGTGCCCAGCGACTGAAAGGCACCGACGACGCAGAAGATCCGCAAAATCGGCACGACCGGCTGCCACTTGTCGCCGTACAGCGCCACGATCAGGTTGTCTGCAGAGGCGAACAGCAGCGCCATGATCGGAAACGAGATGAACGCGATGACGTCGAGCCACCTGAGGTACAGCGTCTTGACCCGAGGCTTGTCCGCGTGAATGCGCGACAATGCCGGAAACAGCACCTTGCCGAGCACGTTCGAGATCTCGCGGAGCGGTAGCATCATGGTCGAATACGCCCTGCCATAGACGCCGAGTTGCGCGGGGCCCATGTACTTACCGATCAACAAGTCGTCGAGCTGGCGCGCCCAGTAGTTGATGGTCATGAAGCCGAGCAGGTTCGTGCTGAAGGCGAGCAGCTCCTTGAGCGCTGCACGGCTGAAAAGGAAGCGCGGCCGCCATCGGGAGAGAGTCCAGAGCACGAGCGTCGTGCTGATGCCGCCCGCGAGACTCCGACCCACCAGGCTCCAGGTGCCCATGCCGTGGAGCGCGAGCGTGACGGCGGTGGCGCTCGAGACGCACACGGCCGAGACGTCCACGATCGCGAGCTCCCGGAACTTCATGGCGCGGTGAAGCAAGGCGCCCTGGACCATGTTCAGTGGCGATATCAGGAAATTCACGGAAACTGCCCACGTCAGCGGAGCCAGCCGCGGGTCGCCATAGAAGCGCGCGATCCACGCCGCGCTCAGCGCGAGAATGACTGCGAGCGCGACGCCGGTCAGGACGTTCAGCCAGAAGACGGTGGAGGCGTGCTGCTCGTTCACCTCCTGCCGCTGAATCAACGCCGCGCCGAAGCCGAGCTCGCCGAACAGCGCGAGAAACCCGGTGATCACTAGCGTCATTTCCAATAGCCCGAAATCTTCGGGTTGGAGCAGGCGAGCCAGAAGGATTCCGACGCCGAAGTCCAGCACCTGCGCGCACGCTCTCGCTCCGGTGGTCCAGGCGATACCGTGCCGCACCTGCGTTACGAGGGACATTCGCTCATCCGCGCTCGAGCGGCATAACACACGTCACTCTTGCAGTAACCGTGCGTAAATCGCCAGCAGGCGCTGGTTCAGCAGGCGCAAGTCGTAGCTTTGCTCCACCAGGGAACGGCCTTCGCGTGCCGCAGCGGCCCAGCGTTCCGGATGCTCGACGAGCGCGGCGATGGCGTGCGCCAGTGCCGCCACGTCACCGGCCCGGTAGGAGCTGCCAGAAACACCTTCCACGATGCCTTCTCGAACACCGCCCACGTCGCTGACCACCACGGGCATGCCAGTGGCTTGCGCCTCCTGCACCACCACGCCTTGTGTTTCTTCGTCGCCTCGCGGTGTGCGCAGGCTCGGTAGCACGAAGACGTGTGCAGTGTGGTAGAGCGCTTGCACGTCTTCGTGCGATTGGGCGCCGAGCAACTGGACGCGCTCACCCAAGCCGAGCTGCGCGATCAGTCCCTCGAGGCTCGGTCGCAGCTCGCCTTCGCCGGCGATCCGATACTCGATGTCCAGACCTCGCTCGATCAGGCGAGCCACGGCGTGGATCGCGGTGTCCAGCCCTTTCGCCGCGACCAGACGCGCTACTGACAGCAAGCGAACGCGCTCGCCGGCACCGAGCTCGCGAGGACGATATTCGAAACGGTGCAGGTCGACCCCCGCCGGCAGGATCTCGATCTTTTCAGGACTACACCCGAGCTCCAGCAGCCGCGTCTTCAGAAACCGCGAGTTGACGGTAAATCCAGTCCCGCGCTCGAACAGCTCGCGGTACGGATGCGTCGGGCTCAGACGGGGCGCAACATTGGCGTCGTAGCCGTGGAACGTCGTCAGTAATCGCGTACGCGGATGACTGCGATACAGCGCGGTGCAAGCGCGGCCCGTATCTCCGAAGTGCGCGTGCACGACGTCGAAAGGTCCGCGCTGCACGATGTCCACGACATAACGAATAGAGTCCAGGCGCTCAGCTGAACGGCTCGCGGCCAGCATCCAGCCCGACTCCAGCACTTGCTGCGCGACCCGCCGCGTGTGGCTCGGGGCGCGCTTGGCGACGAGACGTTTGGCCCAACCGTGCAGCTCCGAACGCGCGTGCTGCAGGCAGCGCAGCGTGGTCTGTTCACGCGTCTCGGGTCGATACGTGGTGCGCTCGCCGAGCGCGTAGCGCGAGTAGAGCCCGTGCTGCGGCGCTTCACGCGTGGGCGCGGCAGCAAACACGCTGATATCGCAACCGAGCTCGAGGAGCCCCGTGATCTGTTGAAGGATGAACACCTCCGACACACTGGGGAACTCGCCCAGCACGACCGCGACGCGCATGCTCGCCGTCGTTTAGCACGCTGCCGCTCGCGTTCAACGCGCGCGCGCCAGGTGACGCTGCCGAACCGCCATGAAAACCGGGAACGTGACGCTGATGGCGATCAAGAACGAGAGCAGCAGGTACAGCCAAAAGAAGCGTATGCCGAGGCGTTTGGCTTCGATGCCCATGAACACGAAGGCCGCGAGGCCGAAAAAGAGAATGTCGATGCTGATCGAGGCTGCAGCGTGATTGGCAAAGCAGGCTTCGATGAACGAAAGCCCCGAGAAGCTGCCGCTCTCCGCGAAGAACGCCAGATTCTGGCTCCACGTCCCGATCAGGGCGGCCAGCGCAATCAACAGATACAGGCCAATCAAGCGTTTGTCTCGGGGGGTCATCGAGCCGTCTTTCTGGGCCGTTTGGCGGCCTTTCGAGGTGAAGGATCACCCCGCACTTTTCTCGATCTCGAGACGTGCGCCGCGCGCCGGAGCGCGAGGATGAACGGCTCGAACAGCACCGTTCCCAACATGGCGTAGGTCAACGCCGCATCGGCGGTCTCCGGCTGCCACTCCGCGGGGATCTCGTGTTCGGCGATGTGTTCGGCGGCTTCGGCGTACACGTCCAGGTATTCATCCGGGGAAAACGGAAAACTGCGGCGAATGATCGCGAGCGCACGAGCGGCGTCGCGAATGGATATGTCGCTCGGTTCCACCTGCCAGCCGCGCTGCCGGCAGAGTTCGAGCAAGAGGCGCTGGGCTTCGCCGAATTCCGCGCTGCGCTCGCTGACCACCACGGGCGGTGAATGCTGAAGGGCGTCGATGGCGGCCACGACGAAGTCGCTTTTGGCGCTGTCCGCCGCCCGGAGCGCGCGCCCGATGTCTTCGATGGACAAGCCCGCGTCGTCGCGCAAAGCGCGGATCAGCGCCAAGCGCTCGAGGTGCTGCACCCCGTACGAGGCCTGATTTTTCGCAGTGCTCTCACCGGGCGGCAGCAGCTTTTCTCGAATATAAAACTTGATGGTTGGCAGCGGCACTCCGGCCTTTTGGCTGAGCTCGGAGACTTTCATGGCCTGACGCTTCGGCGGACTGGACATTTCGGATAGTAGATAGTATCTAGTATCCATCGTCGCTGTCAACCGGCGCGGACACTGGAGTCAGCCTCATGGAAAAGCACGAAAGACGCTGGGATGTGATCGTGGTGGGGGCGCGCTGCGCCGGGGCCAGTTTGGCGGCGCACCTGGCGCGGGCAGGGGTCAAGACCTTGCTGCTCGAGGCCAGTCCGCGCGGCACGGACATGCCCATGTCCACGCACTACATTCAGCCACCCGGCATGGCTGCGCTCGAGCGCCTCGGCGTTGCAGCGCAGCTTTGCGCCAACGCGCCGGCAGCCCATCGCTTTCGAGTCGCGCTGGACGAAGAGGCCGTCGTGGCTCGAAATCCGGAGCAACAACCGGGCTACTGTATTCGACGTTCCACTTTGGATCCGCTGCTACAGGAGGTCGCGGAGAACAGTGGAGCGGAGTTTCGCGATCGCACGCGCGTCACGGGCTTGGTGTGGGACGCCGAGCGCGTGCGCGGCGTCACCGTGCGCACGGCAGCCGGCAATGAAACCCTGCACGCGGACGTCGTGATCGGTGCCGATGGACAACATTCCACGATCGCCAAGCTGACCCGGGTCGAGGAATATTGGGTGGAGCACGGCAGCCGCGCCGGGTACTGGGGTTATTACCCGGCGCCGGAGCGCTGGAGTGAGGAGTGGGATGCCACCGTCGAACACCGTGGCGACATGTTGCGCTACGTATTCCGAGCGGACGGGGACCTGCTGGTCATGGTCGCCGTCACCACTCAGCCGGAGGCTTCGAGCTGGGGAAAGGCGTACCGCGAGAAGCTGCACGAAGCGCTGCTCGGCTCGCCAACCACCGCGTCGCTGGTCGAGGGCAAGTCGCCTGTTGGCGACGTGATCGGTTTGTTGAAAACGCGCTTCTTCTATCGGCGGCCGATCGGTCCGGGTTTTGCGCTAGCCGGCGACGCGGGGCATTTCAAAGACTTCGTTACGGGCCAGGGTATCACGGACGCACTGCTCGACGCGGAACGCCTCGCCGAAGCGATTTTGGACGGCCGGCACGTCGCGTACGAGCACTACTGGCGCGAGCGTGACGTGGCCACCATGCCGCTCCATTTCGATGCCGTGCGCCAGGGCCGCGTCGGCTATAATTCGGCGTTCAACCGTTGGATCTTCAAGAACCTCGCTCGCCGCGCCGACGTGCTGCAGAACTTCCGCCAGGTAGCGGCCCGCGAGCTGGAACCTTCGCAGCTCATCCCCACGCGCACGCTGCTCGGGTGGATGGCCTCGGCCGGAGTACGCGGGCGCTTCGACGTGCTGCGTGGATTTCTCGAAACGGGCAAGCAGTTGTCGGTGGAGGAAAAAGAGCTGAAGCTGCGGCGCAGGTTGCTCGCAGAAGCAAAGGCCGCACTGCTCGCGCCCGGGCCGGCGCGAGACGCACGAACCACGCCAGCGAGTTTGCCGCGCCGTGAACCTTTCGCCCGTTCCGCGTGACGAGCGATTTTTCTTGGGGCCAGGGGGTCCTCTGGCTAATGCGCAGTGTTCCGCCATGAGGATCGCAGTGGTGCTCGGGGAGTTCCCGAAGCTTTCGGAGACGTTCGTCATCGAACAAATCACCGGGCTTCTCGAGCGTGGCCACGACGTACGGATTTTCGCGTTCCGAAGATCCGGTGAAGCGCTCGCGCAAGCTGCGATCAGCCGCCATGCCTTGCTCGAACGCACGAGCTACCTCACTCCCGCGGGGCTTCGCGAAAAGCTGGCCGGAGTCCCCGCTGCCCTCGGGTTTGCGGTCACGCATCCTCGGAGCCTCCGCTATCCGCGGGCGCTCGCGCTGCGTGCCGCACATGGCGCTCGAGGCAGCTTTGACGTCATCTATTGTCACTTCGGGCACGTTGCAGACGAAGCGAGGCGTCTGCGAGCGGCCGGGCTCTTCTCCGGTCCGCTCGTCGCCGTGTTTCACGGATTCGATGTGAGTGTCTGGCCGGGGTTCAAACAGGGATACACTTATGCGCCGCTGTTTCGTGAGGCTCGGCGCCTACTGCCGATCAGTGAGTACTGGCGAGACCGACTCGTGGCCATGGGAGCCGAGCCCGCGAAGGTAGAAGTCTTGCGCATGGGGGTCGATTGCGGTGCGTTGAAGTTCCGCACGCGCTCGATCGCGGAAGCGGAGCCGCTGCAGCTCGTGAGCATCGGACGGCTCGTGGAGAAGAAAGGGACTGCCTATGCCATTCGCGCCATTGCGCGAGCACAGCGCACTCTCGACCGCCCTCTGCACTACCATATCGTCGGTGATGGACCGCTGCGCGATGAGCTCGTGGCTCTAGCGCGCAGCGAAAACATCGAGCGCTGCGTGACGTTCCACGGTCCGCGCCGTTTCGATGAGATCGTCGCCCTGCTCGAAGGGATGCACGTTCTGCTCGCGCCGAGCGTGACTGCCGCAAACAAGGACATGGAGGGCATCCCGATGGTGCTGATGGAAGCGATGGCCCAAGGACTCCCGGTGATTTCGACGTTCCACAGCGGAATCCCCGAGCTCGTCAATCACGGCGAAACCGGCTACCTGGTAGCTGAACGGGATTCCGACGCTTTGGCCGCCGCTATCGTCTCGCTCGCGCGCACGCCGGAAGATTGGCCGCGGCTGACCCGCAACGCTCGCAACGAGGTCGAGCGAGACTTCAATGCTGCACGCTTGGGCGAGCAGCTCGAGCGGGTCTTGTTGGACGCCAGTCTGAAGACTTGAGCGTGGCGCTTCAGTTCTGATGCTGGTGTAGCGCGTCCGGTCGGTCTGCGCGCTTTCTCTCGAAGTAGCGGTCGAGCGAGAGCGGCCCGCCGCCGGACAGCATGAACAGGGCGAGCAGGAACAATACCAGCAGCGCAAACTCGAGCGTTTGTCCGCGCGTGAACAGCCCCTGCGGCAAGTGGACCAGAAACACCGCGCCCAGCAGAATAGGCACTTGAGAGAGCGCCGCGAAGCGCGTCATGAGGCCGGCTGCCAGCATCAGGCCGCCCGCTATGTGAGCCAGCGGGATGTAGTGCGACATCATGCCCATGAGCAGGTCCATCTGCCCGTCTTTCATGAGCGCGACGCCGGCGAAGTCGCTGTTTACCAGAAACTGGATGCCTTTGACGAAGAGGCCGATGCCCAAGTAGATGCGCACGATGTCCAGGAAGTAGTCGGCGCGATTGCCGAACGCCTCGTGAACGGCCGCGCCGAAGTCGCGCTCCTCCGCGGGTTCTTCCTCGGAAGATGCGTGATTGCGACTCGTAACCGGATTCGAGTTTGGCTGCATGGCGACCCTCCTTGACCCCTTCAGCATGGCGCCTGTTGAGGAAGTTGCGCCACCGCTAAGTGCGAGCAGCTTCGACATGCGTATTCTCACCAGCGTGCGTGGTGTCTTGCGCTCTGCGCCACGATTTAGCGGCCGGCGAGTCGGCCGGCGCGATTCTCTCGCGTAATGAGCGCTTCTTGGAGAGATGCAGCGCGTGAGCACGGAACCGGCCGGAAGCGTTGCGCACGAGGGCTGCGGAAAATTTCTCTCCGGTGCATCTCGAGTGCCCGACGCTTGGCGCTGCATCGATACGCGGCAACGGACGAACCGTGTGCCGCATATCGATGCGGCTGGATCAGGCGGCGCGTGCGGGCGCCTTGCTCGCTTGTGAAGGCAGCGCGTCGCGAGTTGCCGCAAGCACCGCAGCTTGCAACTCGCTGCTGCTGAAGATGGTGTCGCGCGCCTTGTCCCGGCCTTGCCCCACGCTCTTGCCGCCGAAGAGCAGATGCGACCCGCTCTTTTCGAGCACCCCGCAATTCATGGCGACCTCGATCAGGTCCGCGCTCGGGTCGATACCGGTACCCCAACGGATGTCGAACTCCGCTTCCGTGAAAGGTGGCGCGCACTTGTTCTTGACGACTTTGACCCGAGTTCGGTTCCCCACGACGCTTTCGCCCTGCGTGACCTTGCCGATGCGGCGCACGTCGAGCCGGACGCTGGAGAAATATTTGAGCGCGTTTCCACCAGTAGTCGTCTCGGGGTTACCGAACACGACGCCGATTTTCTGTCGTAACTGATTGATGAAAATCAGCGTGGTGCGCGTCTTCAGGGCAATGCCGTTCAATTTGCGCAGCGCCTGGCTCATCAAGCGTGCTTGCAGGCCCATGTGCGAATCTCCCATGTCGCCTTCGATCTCGGCTTTGGGTACCAGCGCGGCCACCGAGTCGATGACCACCAGGCTGAGCGCTCCGGAACGCGTGAGCATCTCCGCGATGTCGAGCGCTTGCTCGCCGTGGTCCGGTTGCGAGACCAGCAGCCTCGAAAGATCGATGCCGATGGACTTGGCGTAACGCAAATCGAAGGCATGCTCCGCGTCGATGAAGGCGGCGGTGCCGCCCTCTGCTTGCACGGACGCGATAGCGTGCAAAGTGAGCGTGGTCTTGCCGCTGGACTCGGGGCCGAATACCTCCACGATACGACCGCGCGGATAACCGCCGATGCCGAGCGCCTCGTCGAGCGCGAGCGAACCCGAGGCGATCACGTCCATGGGCTCGATGGTCGCCTCGCCATAGCGCATGATCGAGCCCTTACCGAAGGCCTTTTCGACGTCCCCCACCACGTCATCCATCAGCCTTTTCTTGTCCGAACTCTCTTTGCTCATTTTTTTGCTCCTACTCTCTTCACTTCTCGAACGACCCGCGCTGCGCGGGAAAACAGCGGACTCTCGGCCCCGACTCACTCAAGCGACGGGCTCCACACGATCCAGCAAGCGTCCTTGAATGGCTTCAGCCACGTGTGAAGCGCGCAGCGTTTCGCTGAGCTCGAGATCGGCGATCGTGCGCGCCACGCGCAGCACGCGCAGGTAAGCGCGCGCGCTCAGTCCGAGCTGATTCACCGCCGCGTGAATCAAGCGCTTGCTGGAGGCATCGAGCGCCGCCACCTGCTCGAGATCCAGATTGGTGAGGCGTGCGTTGTAAGCGCCTTGTACCGAGCCGCGCGCGTGGCGATCCGCTTGAATGGTGCGCGCCGCGAGCACCCGCTCTCGCATGCTCGCCGAAGACTCCGCAGGGACGCTGGAGGTGAGGGCGTTCACGTCGACCGGCGGCAGGCACAAGTGAATATCGAGCCGATCGACGAGCGGTCCGGACAGCCTGGCTTGATAGCGCCAGCGCGTCTTTTCGCTGCAGCGACACTTGCGAGTCGGGTGCCCGCGGTAGCCACAGGGGCAGGGATTCACGGCGCCGACCACCAGCGGCCGGGCGGGAAACCAGGCGCGGGCGCGTGCACGCGCAATGCAAACCTCGCCGTCTTCGAGCGGTTGGCGGAGGGCTTCCAACGTCCCGCGCCGGAACTCGGCCAGCTCGTCGAGGAACAGCACTCCATTGTGCGCGAGGCTCACTTCACCGGGACGCGGTACTTCGCCACCGCCCACCAGGCCCGCTTCGCTGACGGAGTGATGTGGCGCGCGGAACGGTCGCACCGTCACGACGCCCTTGCGCGGATCGACGAGGCCCACGACGCTGTGAATGGCCGTGGTCTCGATGGCTTCTTCGAAGCTGAGCGGCGGTAAGATGCTGGGTAACAGTCGAGCGAGCAGGGTTTTTCCGCCTCCAGGCGGCCCGAGCATCAGCAGGTTGTGGGATCCCGCGGCGACGATTTCCAGAGCACGCCGGGCGCTGGCTTGGCCGCGCACTTGCGAGAAATCACCGGGTCCAAAGCTCGACTCGGGACGAAAATGGACGTGCGGCGCGCGGGGTAGCTCGCTCCTGCCCGAGAAGTGTTCGACGACTTGCCCGAGAGAAGCGGCGACGCGCACGTCGAGGTCGCGCAACAGGCCGGCCTCTGCGCCGTTGCTCTCCGGCACGATGGCGCGCAAGAGCCCGCGGCCGCGGGTGCCGTCCAGTTGCGGAAGC
>DATHEN010000412.1:0-7518 GCA_035318565.1 Polyangiaceae bacterium | reverse complement strand
CCAGTCGAGTGCCGCACGCGTCTTTGCCAAGCGCGAGAGCTCTTCATGCGCCCGCATCCAATCGACAGCTTGTGTCATGAATATTGCTTAACATGATGATTTTGGGGCTTCGTATTCGCCCACCGGAGGGCGATCGTTCGATGGATCGGCTTGGGAAGTCTCGTTCGTTCGAACTCGCGTTTGCGGGCAACTGAGCATCACGCAACGGGCTAAACAGGCGGAGTCGTCACTCGCGCGGCAAAGTCTTCCGAAAGCGTTTCCAGAAAAATCGACGATCGCGTGCAATTTCATTTGGCGTGTGTAGGCGCTGGTAGCGCGACCCGCCCGTCGAGGTCGCGTACGCCTGGCGGTCACAGTTGCAGGATTGCAACGTAGAGCCGGGTCAGATGTGCAATCCGTTTCACTGATCCGGAAACTCCGGGATCCGTTTCTGCTCCACCTCCGCGATCCACGAGGAAACGAGCTCGGCGTTCCAAAACGTCTGGCACGCGCGCAGGTAGAGGATCACTCTCTAACCTTTTCTCGAGTGCGGCGATCGCGGAGAATGGGTCTTCGGTCAGGGCAGGCAACTCCCAAATGCTCACCGAGCAGGGCATTGCCAAGCTGACGGGTTTTTCAGTGCTCTGATGTGCGACGCGAGGCGCACGCAGCCGGCCAACGCCGGCAGAGTTCTTGCTCTGCGCCGCTTGCAGTGCGCGCACTGCTCCTTTCCCTGGTCGTCGCTACATTTCCCTCTTTGGCTTACGGAGTCACGAACGCCAATCCGCCCGAAGGAAAAGTTTCAGAACCCAAAGAACGCCGATTCGAGCTCAGAGAGCTAGCGGAGCTCACCACACATCAGAGCCTGGGCGCGGCGAGGGAACGGACGCCCGCCGAACGTGGATGGGCCTACGGCTTTGCCGGTGAAGCGGTATTTCGCGCCGGAAGCCTCGTGTCCTTCGGCGCGGGCTTGTCGATCGCCTCGCTCAGAGGGAAGTCTACTGCCGGAGATAGCGAGGGTAAGGATATCAACGGCTATTTGCTGCAACTCCCGCTGTTCGTGGAGCTCGGATTTCCGAATGTCGATTGGGGCGCTTCTCGATCGGCTTGGAATTGGCCTTTGTCCAGGCTTCAGTATCGGGCGCCTACTACTACAGGGAGGAACGGCATCAAGAGCTCACGCCCACGGGACCGGTGCTGGGCCTGCGCATAGGATACATTCATTGGCTATCGGACCAGTTCGGGCTCGTGCTCAATGGAGGGCCGCGCATCGGCGCGGGCTTTGGCACAATCGATAGCTACTACTACGGCTCCCTCGCGGTGCGGGCGGGGGTCAGCTGGCGCATTTGACCGGGCGCTGGTTTCACACTGTTGCAAAGCCCACCCGGCGTTCTCCTACCACTCGTGCACCGGCACCCCGCTCTCCGACTTGTCCAGGTACTCGTCCAACATGTGCACCAGCGCCGCTTGACGTGTTCTCGTCGCTTCGAGCGCCGCCAGCCGTTTGCGTTGCCAAACCGATGCAGTCTGTCCGCTTTCGGCGCGTGCGCGAATCACTTCGAGCAAGCGCCCGCTTTCCGTCGCGTCGACGCCTGCGTTCACGAGGCCGCGCTGTGCCACTGGAATCAGCGCTAGCACCAGCTCCCGCGCAGAAACGGTCACCAGGCCGCGCCCGCTCGGCCACAGCAACTCGGCCGCCAAGCCGTTGCGCGCGGCGCGGTAAAAACTGCCGTGCGCGGCCTCGAAGGAAAGACGGCCCGCGGGTAGCGCGCGCGTCGCGAGCTCCAGCGCCGTGCCGATCAGAAACGCGGCATTGGCCAGCATGTCGATCACGCTCGGGCCCGAGGGCAGGGCCCGCATTTCGATGCGCAGGTGGCCACCCTCGCTCGGATCGTAGATGGCGCGGTTCCAGCGCCAGACAGTGCCATTGTGCAGGCGCAGCTCGGCTAGCTGTGGCACCCCGCCTGCGCGCACGACTTGCAGCGGCTGCTCGTCGCTCAGCACGGGCAACAGCGGATCATGCAGCTCCACGCTTTCACGGAACAGGTCCAGCGCACCGCCGGCGAGCCAACCGAGACCGTACGATACGCGCGGCACCCCGCGCAGCGGGCCGCGGCTGAGCTGCCGATCGTCCACGGCTTTCTTGAAAAGGGCAATGCGCGTCTCGTCCCACAGGCGATGCCCGAGGAAGGTGGGTGAGTTGCTGGCGATTGCCAGTGCCGGCAGCGTGGCGAGTTGGATGGCATTGTACAGCGCCACGAAATCGCCGGGAGCGGCGCGTAAATGCAGCTGCAGGGACGTGTTCGCGCCTTCGTAAGTCACGTCGTCACACTCGATATCGAGCCTGTCTTCGCCCTCGATGCGAAGCCGGAACGGCTTGCCGCGCAGCTCGCGGATGCGCGTAGAGAGTGCGCGGTAGCGCGGTAAGTCAGTCATGGCCGAGCGCTCCAGATCCGCGGGTGTGAGCGTCGGCAGAATGCCGATCAGGGCGACACGGGCGCCGTACGCCTTTGCCGCTCGCCGCACCCGCGCCAAGTTCTCGTCGAACTCGTGCTGGAGCGCGGCAAAGGGACGACCCGCGAGCGCTACGGGTCGTGAATTGCACTCCAGATTGAAGCGGTTGAGCTCGACCGTGAAGCTGGGATCTGCGAGCTTCGCCAGCACCGCCTGATTCACGCCCGAGGGGCGTCCCCCTTCACCCACCAGCGACATCTCGAGCTCGGCGCCGAGCGTGGTGGCACCGACTCCGAAGCCCTTCCGCGACAGCAGCTCGGACAGCGCGGCGAGGTTCTGCCGCAGTCGCTCGGCGAACTCGGCGAACTCGTGCTCTTCGAAGTGATCGCGGGAAATCTCCAGGCCCAAGCTAGGTCTCCGTCCGAAAGCGCCCCCTGAAAGGTAACCAGTGCAAAGCCGCGCACCAGGCGGGACGTGTGGGCGAGCTTTACGCTGCGCTCGAACCGGGCCAAAAAGGCGGGGCCCCGTTTCGCCATCGAAAGGACTCCCATGAACGCGCAGAAGGCTCCGGTACGAGCCGCAGTACTGGCCGCAGACTTCAACCAGGACATCGTCGGAGCGATGCTGCAAGCCGTGGAAGAGGAGGCCCGAAGCCGTCAGGTCGAGCTCGTGCGCACCGTGCGCGTTCCGGGGGCCTACGAGCTGCCGTTGGTGGCGGAGCGCATGCTGGCGAGCCGTGATTTGGACGTGTTGGTGGTGCTCGGGTACATCGAGCGGGGTGAAACGCTACACGGAGAAGTCATGGGCCACGTAGTCCACCGCGCGCTCATCGAGCTCAGCTTGAAGTACCAGACGCCGATCGGCCTCGGGATAATCGGCCCGGGAGCGACCGTGGAGCAAGCCAGCACGCGCAAACATTCCTATGGCAGGGCCGCACTGGCTGCGGCTTTGGATTCGCTCCGCGCCTGCTCTCAACTGCCGGGCGCGCGCTGAGTCCAGTCCGTGCTTGGCTGTCTTTAAATTGCCGGCGGAGATGTTTAGCAATCGAACTGCCAGAAGCCTCGGGCTCGGGCTCCTATTGAGCTCGTTGCTCGCGCTGGGCGCTTGTGACCTACCCCGCGACATGCGCGGCACGCTGCAAGAAGTGCGCGGAAAGACTCTGCGCGCGGGCGTCAGCGAGCACGCCCCCTGGATCGTGCGGGACGCGGCCGCGCCGAGTGGTATCGAAGCAGAGCTGGTCGAGCGCTTCGCGGCGCGGCTCGGTGCTCGGGTGAGCTTCACGTGGGGCTCGGAACACCGCCTGATCGAACGACTGGAGCACCGCGAGCTGCACCTGGTGGCAGCGGGGCTCGACGACGAGAGTCCGTGGGTCGAAAATGTGGGGTTCACCCGGCCCTACCTGGAGACGCCCGCTGAGACTGCGCAAGGACCGAGCGTCCGGCGCCATGTGCTGGCCGTTCCGCCCGGAGAAAACGCCTGGCTGCGGGAGCTCGAGTCCTTCTTGCGCGAGGAACGGCCGCGCATTCGCGAAGACGCGAAAACGCCGCGATGAAGCTGCGTCGCGCGTTCGAGCTGCCAGCGCCCTACGAGGCGCTGCAAAAGCGCGCACGGCGCCTGGCGTGGTGGAGCATCGCGCTGCTCGGATCTGCCACGCTCGGCATGTATGCGGTGGCGGGCTCGTCGCAGGCCATGAAGACGGCCTGGCTCGAAGACTCGCTCAGCCTGATTCCGCCGATCGCATATCTGATCGCTACGCGCATCGCCCGGCGCGGGCCGAACCGCGAATTTCCCTATGGCTACCATCGCTCGATTTCGATCGCATTCCTGTGCTCGGCGATCGCCCTTCTAGGTATGGGCGTGCTGCTCTCGGTCGAGTCCATCGTCAAGCTCGTTACCGGTGAGCATCCCACCCTTCAGAGCGTCGAGATCTTCGGCCAGTTCGTGTGGCAGGGCTGGCCGATGCTGGTGATGGTGGTGGTGACCGGCGTGATCCCCGTCGTGCTCGGCCACCTGAAGCTGCCCATTGCTCGAACCTTGCACGACAAGGCCTTGCATGCCGACGCGGACATGAACAAGGCCGACTGGCTGACGGCGCTCGCCGCCCTGTTCGGCGTGCTGGGCATTGCATGGGGCTGGTGGTGGAGCGATGCAGCGGCGGGGGCGTTCATCTCACTCGCCATCACCCACGACGGCTTCAAGAACCTCCGGCGCGTCATCCTGGATCTGATGGATCGCAGTCCCACGCACGTCGACAGCGGCGCCCCGCTCGACGTCGCGGACAAGCTCGCCGCTGCCCTGGAGGCGCTCGATTGGATTTCTGCCGCCGATGTCCGCCTGCGTGAAGAAGGACACGTGTTTTCGGGTGAGGCTTTCATCGTCCCGAAGGACGAGAAGGACCTTCTGGATCGCGCCGAGCGAGTGCGCGCCATGGCCGGCGAGATGGATTGGCGGCTTTCCGAGCTCGTGGTCACGTTCGTGAAGAGCCTCGAAATTTCAGCCTCCGAGCGGTAGAGTGGCGCTCAATGCTGGTCGAATGCAGCTACTGCGGCGCCCCGCTCGACGTGCGGCTGCACGAGAGAGTCACGAAATGTAAGTACTGCGACAGTACGACTCAGGTGCAACAGACTCGCACCGTCGCGCAGGAGACACCCGCCGGCTGGCAGCCGCCGCAGCAATGGACGCCGCCTCTGCAATTTCCAGCCGATTCGGCGAAGACGCTGGTCTATCACGCGGCTAAGACCGTGCGCCGCGTCGTGTCGCTCGTGTTCACGCTCGCGATCCTTTCGGTCGTACTGCCGGCTGTGATCTGGGCCGTGAGCCGGCAGGCGCGCTCGAGCAACACGGACGTGACCGGTGCGCTCGCCGCCGCCGAAGAGGCCGTCTCCCAAGCGAAGCAAGCCGCAGAGGGCATGAATCGCGCCGCTGCAGCTCCGGAAAACTTGTTCGCAGGACGCGCCGCCTTGGACGTCGTGGGCAAGTTCAGCCAGCATCTGGGCGGCAAGCCCGTACGCGCCACGCAGCTCGTGATCTATCCGGAGTACGCCATCATCCAGGCTCAGGATCCGGCCAAGCCGGCGCACATCGATCGCTACATGTATCGAAACGGCGTAATTGGCGATCCCGATCCGGTGAACGTGCAGAGCGTACGCGGCAAGCTGGATGATCACCTCATCTCGCTCGACGAGGTGGCGCTCGACAAACTGCCCGAGCTCGTCGCCGCCACGCTTCGCGATCTCGGTTACGAAGAGGCCAAGGTGAGTCACGTGATCGTGGAGAGCAACAGACCCTTTTCGAAGCACGTGGTGATGCGGGTCTACGCTTCCGGACCGCGCGAGAGCGGCCGCATCGACTACACGGGTGCCGGCAAGGTCCTACGAGTTTACAAGTAGAACGCTCGCGGTCGCGCGAAAATGCGCGTAAAATCGCCGCATGTCGCTGCGAGAAACGCTTTGTTTGGGAGGGCTCGCGTTGCTCGGCTTCGCTGGCTGCGCCGAGACATACTGTCAGTCGGGCGCGAAGTACGGCACCGAATGCTATTCGGGAGCGGACGTGCAAGCCGAGAAACGAGCGCAGGGTCGGCAGGAGCCGCCCGGGGAAATGAAATGGTGGAAGCCTCCAGCCCCGCCGAGTTCGCGCCCAGCGCAGCTTCCTCCGCCGACTGTCGCGAGCAGCACGCCCGCTAGCGGTCCGGCGAGTGCCGCGGATGCGGGAGTGCCCGCTCCACCGCCGCGCTAAAGCAGGGCCGAGGGCGCTGCTAGTCGCAACGCACAGCTGCGACCCGGACTACTCGGGCGTCTTGCGGAATCGTTCGGGATCGATCGAGAAACGCCGCAGCCAACGCTGCACTTGTTGGCGGGCCTTGCCGAGGCGCCGCGCCGTTTCGCTCACGTTGCCTTCACTGGCTTGAAGAGCGGCGACGAGCGCAGCGTGTGTCGCCTCGTCTTCGGCCGAACGCGTCGGGGGTTGTGAAGGTCTGCCCCCGGGCTGCGGTGGGGGAACGCTGCCGAGCGAGCGCTGCACCGGCTCGGGCAAGTGCGCGAGCGAAATCACGCCCTCTTCGGACAAGACCAGCGCGGCTGCCAGGCATTGGCCGAGCTCGCGCACGTTGAGCGGCCAACCATGCGAGAACAGCGCGCGCGCTGCATCGCTGCGAATCCTGAGATTGGGCCAATTGCCGCCTTGTTGCAGCAGGACCGCGCCGATCAGAAGCCCCAGATCTTCGAGCCGATCGCGGAGCGGCGGCAGCTCTGTCACGAAGCCTGCCAGTCGCGCGTAGAGGTCGCGGCGGAAGCCTCCAGCATCCATCAAACGTTCGAGCGCCTGATGGGTTGCCGCAATGATTCGCACGTCTGCATGAATGGGCATCGCGCTTCCGAGTGGAGTCACCTCTCCACTTTGTAGAACACGCAGGAGTGCAGCTTGAGAGCTCGTCGGAAGATCGCCGATCTCGTCCAGGAAGAGGCTGCCGAAGGCGGCGCTGCGCACGAAACCCAGCTCGTCTTTCACGGCCCCGGTGAACGCGCCCTTCGCGTACCCGAAGAGTTGCGCTTCCATCAGCGTGCCCGGGATCGCACCACAATTGACGGGCACGAAGCGCCCGGACCGACCCGAGCGATCGTGAACGGCTCTCGCCAGCATGTCCTTGCCGGTGCCGGTTTCGCCGAGCAGGAGCACGGGCAGGTCGGCTGCGGCGACGCGTTCGAGGCGCGCGAAATTCTCGGCCAGCTCCGGACAAAGCGTGGTGAGCGCGCCGCGCTCGGCTGGCCGCAGGCTCACGTCGTCCACGATTTCGCCCGGTGTGTCGAGCTCCGTGAACAGGAAAATCGTGCTGCCGAGCTCGATCACGTCGCCCGGAACGAGCTCCGCGCGCTGCACGCGTTGGCCGCGGATATAGCTGCCGTTCGTCGAATTCAGATCTTCGAGCACCCACGCGCCCTGCTCGCGTTTGATGCAAGCGTGGTTGCTGGAGAGCTTGCGATCCGGCAAAGACAGCCGCAGCACGGCGCGACCGGACTCTCGGGTGCGCACCGGACTCGCTTCACCACGCTGCACCCGTACTTCGTCGAGGCCGCGCAGAGCGTGACG
>DATHEN010000411.1:0-4098 GCA_035318565.1 Polyangiaceae bacterium | reverse complement strand
CGCCACCTCGTTCTTCCTGCAGCTCCTGGCGCTGTCGGTGCCGGGGTTGATGGGCGCGCTCGTCGACAAGGTCGTCCCGCGCGCGGACTCCCAGCTTCTCGAGCTGATCGCGTGCGCGTTCCTGAGCGTGGGCTCTTTTTTCTTCCTTTCGACGCTGCTGCGCGCGCGGCTGCTGCTCGAGCTGCGCACCAAAGTCGAATCGCGCATGTCCCTCGACTTCGTGGAGCACTTGCTGGCGTTGCCGTACGGCTTCTTCCAGCAGCGCACCACGGGCGACCTGATGATGCGCCTCAGCAGCCAGACGGCGATCCGCGAGCTGTTGACCACGGGCGCTCTCTCGGCGCTCCTGGATGGCGCGCTCGTCATGGTCTATTTCGTGCTCCTGCTCGGCGCCGCACCGAGCCTGGCGCTGGTCGCCTTGGTGCTGGCTGCGCTTCAGATCCTCACGTACTCGCTGGCGGCCAAGCGCAACACCGAACTCGTCATCGAAGGCCTGGCCGCGCAGTCTCGGCTCGAGGGCTATCAAGTGGAGATGCTGGCGGGCATCGAGACCCTGAAATCCATGGGGGCCTCGGATCGCTCGCTTCAACGCTGGAGTGATCTGTACGTGGACACGTTGAATCGTGCCATCGCGCGCGGCCATCTCGACGGCACGTTCCAGGCCCTGCTCGGCACGCTGCGTTTCTGTGGTCCGATCGCGCTGATGCTGGTGGGCGCATTCCAGGTGCTCGACGGCTCGCTCTCGCTCGGCACCATGCTGGGCTTGGCGGCCCTCGGCGCCGGGTTCCTCGAGCCGATCGCGAACTTGATGGGCACCGGCATGAAGCTGACCCAGCTGGAGGGCTACATGGAGCGCATCGAGGACGTGCTCGATACCCCGCGTGAAGCCAGCCGCGCGCGGCCCATGAGCTCGAACGAAGACAAGCTCTCCGGAGCCCTACGCGTATCGGATCTCTCTTTCAAGTATCCGAGCGAAACGCGCCCCGCACTCTCGGAGGTGAGCTTCGAGGCCGAGCCCGGCGAATCGGTGGCTATCGTGGGCGCTTCGGGGTCCGGTAAATCCACGCTCGCGCGTCTGCTGGCCGGCCTGTATCAGCCCGCGTCGGGATCGATCAGCTTCGACAACCTGGATCTGCAGAGCTGGGATCTCGGCACCCTGCGAGCGCGGCTCGGCATAGTGACGCAAGACACACGCTTGTTCTCCGGCACACTGAAGGACAACGTAGCTTTGTTCGATCAAGCGGTCGGCCTCGACGAGGTGCGGCGCGCCTGCACGCTCGCCTGCCTGCACGAAAACATCGAGCAAATGCCGATGGGTTACGAAACGGTGCTGGCGGACGGCGGTTCCTCGTTGTCGGGCGGTCAACGCCAGCGTTTGTCGCTGGCGCGGGCGATCGTGCGCAAGCCGAGCGTGCTCGTGCTCGACGAAGCCACGAGCGCGCTCGATACCCTGACGGAGCAGCGGGTTCAGGAGAATCTACGGCGGCTCCAGTGCACGCGCATCATCGTCGCGCATCGCCTGAGCACGATCTTCGAAGCCGACAAGATCGTCGTGCTGGAGCAGGGCCGGGTCATGGGTGTGGGGACGCACGAGCAGCTGCTCGCCGAATGTGAGCTTTACGGCAATCTGGTGCGCTCTGCCGGCGGAGATCTCACGCGCAAAGATCGCGGTGTCGGCCTGACGGTGCCGATTCGCCAGCCGCGCACCGGCACCGTTACGGCGAGCGCGGCCCAGAATCTCACCCTGCTCGGGCTGGCACCCGGCAGAAAGTAAAACCGAGACGTGCTGCGCTGGATCGTGTTCTGCCTGCTGCTGAGCGCGACCGCCGTCGCTCAAGAGCCGCTCGACACACAGCCCGTGAGCCTGCGCCAAGTGCTGCAGCGAGCCGAGCGCGATGCGCATTCCGTGCTGCTCGCCGCCGCCACCCTGGCGCGCTACGACTCGCTCGAAAGCCAGGCCGTTGCCGCTTACTTTCCGAAGCTCGTCGCTCAGGCGCAGGCCGGGCTCTGGTACGACAATCGCCTGATTTTGCCCGATGCGCCGCGCATCGACTCGAAGTCGTTCAACGCCGAAGGTTCATTGAACCTCGAATGGACGGCCCTGGATGCGGCCCGCGGAGCGTCGCTCGACGCGGCCCGGGCGCGCACTCGAGCCGTTCGTCACGCTCGCAAGGGAGCCGTGCGCGAGGCGCTGCTGACGGCCACGGAGCTGTTCTTTCGCGCTGCAGCGGCGGCCGAGCTCGTACGCGACGCTCAATTGACGGTGGAGCGTCGCACCAGCCAGCACGCAGCCGCCACCGATCTCGTGAAAGCCGGTACGCGCTCGCCGCTCGACGCGCAGCGCGCGGGCATCGAGAAGGTCTCGGCGGAGTACATGCTCGCGGCGCGCCGCGCCGATCAGCAGGCCGCGTTTTCGGCGCTGGCCGTTGCGATGGGCCTGCCCGCAACCCAGCTCGCGGAGCCCACACCGAGCGAGGGCGCCTTCAAGGCCGCCATCAGCCCGCGCCGCGCGCAGCGCCTCGCGTACCACAATCGCTCCGAAGTGCAGCAGCTCCGGGCCGTGGTGCTCTCACGGCGCGAAGAGCACAACAGCGCCATCGGTTCGCGTTTGCCGACAGCCGGCATCTCCGCCACGGGCTCCGTCTCGTACGTCTCGGTGCTGAGTGGAGAGGGCATCGACGGCTATCAATACGGGGGCAACGCCATAGCCTACGTGCGCTGGGCGGCGATCGATCCGGTGGTGTGGCTACAAGGCAGCGTCGCAGAAGCGGGGGTGCTCGAAGCGCAGCGCCAGCTCAAGCTCGTCGCACAATCCGTGATGGCCGAAGCCGTCGAGGCGTCGTTCCTACTGCAGCGTGCCAAGACCGAGTTCGACCGCAGCCAAGCCGTGCTCGGCGCGGCCGGCATCACCCGCGAAGCTCAAAACGGCCGCTACCGCGCGGGACTCGCGTCGCTGCTCGAGCTGCTCGACGCCGAGAGCCTCGAACAAGAAGCTCGCGAGCGCCGCATCCAAGCCGAGCGTGACTATCACATCGCCGAAGCGCGCCTCTGGGCAGCCTGCGGCCTCTTGAAGCGCTGGGCCAAGTGAGGGTCCGTAGGAGCGTGCAGTCAGTATGAAGCGGGTGAAATGCGAGCGGTGTGGGCGCCCCTTTTCGGAGCGTCACGCCATCTGTTCCGAATGCCGCCGGAGAGCCGAGCGTCCCAAGTACAACAACGTCCAGGTCAGTCGAAGAGTCGTGTTCGACGTTCTCGGCAACGTGCCCGCGCCCGAGACCTGCGGGGATCTCGTTGCGCTCATGCAAGCCGTGATTCGAGCGGCTCCGGAATACTTGCCGTCGCGAGATACTCCATTCCTCACTTGCATGCTGGCTGAGTTGAATGACTACGTCCCCGAGCACGTGTCGGAACGCGACGGAACGCGGCCATTCCGAGAGTTGCCGCTGAGACTCCTGGAATTGAGTCTGCACGAGTGGGTCGAGTCCGCGATTGCATCGGAGAATCCGCTGCTATCGACGTACCGGCTCGCGGCGTGTGAATGGATCGACGCGCATGTTGCGGGGCACTATTTCCATGAACCTCACGGTGAGCTCCGGTCGGTGCTGAAGCTGGGCACCAATGAAGGTCGATTGCCCTTTCTGCACGACTCATCCTTCAAGCGACACGTCTCGGTGGGTTGCATTGGCGGGCGGGTGGTGCGCTTCGAGGTTCCGTCGGATGCGCGGCTCGTGCTGCGCTCCGCGAAGGACGTCAATCTGCCTGGTACGGGTATATTCCGCGTCGAACGCAGCCATCTCAGTCAGAATCAGCCCGGCGAGAACGCGCAGTTCGACGTCGTCCAGAATGATCTGGAACAGTTCAACCTGCTCGACAACTTCGCGTTCTTCGGCCAGCTCGCCGTAGACGGTTCAGTGTTCGAATCACGCGCGTCGGACGAGAAGCACGAACACCGTCCCATGCTTACGGGTCATCTCCCGATCGCATGGCTGACCCACGCGAGCTCGGAGCGCTGCCACGTCTGGGAATGCTGGGCAAAACCAGACGTTCCATTGCCCACGAACTGGTTCGCGATCCGCTGCGCACCGCTCTTGGGGCGCCGGT
>DATHEN010000410.1:0-3673 GCA_035318565.1 Polyangiaceae bacterium | reverse complement strand
CTGGGAGTGGGTCGCCGACTACTACGGCGAGTACGAAAACCGCGATCAAACCAACCCCACGGGCCCTGTTTCCGCGGAAAAGCGCGTGATCCGCGGCGGCGGCTGGAACGGCAGCTACGCGACCTGGCTCAGGCCATCGTTTCGATATGCGCAGCCCCCTGATGCAAAGAGTCACGGCATCGGTTTCCGCTGCGCGCGCCCGCTGTGAGACACGGCTGACGTCTTCGGCAGGCGCTCGAAGGTTGTTCCTAGGATCGGGAAGGCCGGTAGCGATAACATAGCGCGGCATGGGAAACGGTCCCTTGGACCACCCCGGACTTCGCCGGATCGAACAGCATCTCGATCACGGGGAGCTTCAGGACGCACAGAAACTCCTGAGCTCTCTCGAGGATGCAGCGGGCCTCCGCCACGGCCTCAGCTATTTGACCACGCGCCTGCTCTTCGAGCGCGGGCGGCTCGATGCCGGAGAGGTCGCGCAGCGCCTGCGCGATTTACTCAAGTTGGTGGCTCCGTTTCCGGAGGCTCAAACGCTGTTGGCGTCGGCCGAAGGCAACGCCTTGCAGCGCGCCTCCGCCTCGGGCGCCGCGAGCGCGGAACCGGTTCGAGCCGCAGCGCCGGACGCGCAGTCGATCGACGCGCTGTTCAAGTCACGCAATCGGCCGAGCCCGAGCCTGCCGCGCATTCCCAAGGCGCCCGGCTTGCCGAACTTCACGCCGTCTCCCGACGACCGACCGAGTTACGCACCCCCGAAGCCGATCGAAGACGCGATTCCGTCGCTCTTGCCTCACGGTCTGCCATTCGCGCACACACATCCTCATCTCTCCGACGAAGAGCGCGCCCGCGAAACTACGCGTCCGCCGCAGACAAACTCGCGCCGGATTCGTTCCGGTCCCCCGCCGGCGCTCGACGAGGGAGCAACACCGAGCGTCATCGACATCGCCGCGTTGCTGGACGAAGCGCGTTATGCCGAGGCGCTCGAGTGCATCGAGCGCACCGGCAGCAACGGACCGGATCAGCAGTTACTTCGCGCGCGTGCTCTGCACGGCGAAGGCCGGCGCAAGGAGGCGACGCTGGCGCTCGTGCCGCTGTGCTCGGCCCCGCTCCTGGAACCGGAGCTCCGCGGATCCTGCGCGCGCCTGTTGATCGAGCTCGACGAGCTGGAGCAGGCGCTGGAGCAGAGCGACCGCGCGCATCACGACGAGCCGGACTCGCCCTTTCTGAGGCTGACCTTGGCTTGGGCCAAATTGCGCGTCGCGCGGCGCAGCGGCGAGCGACGCTTGATAGAAGAAGCCGAGCAGTTGCTCGAAGGCATTCAGGCCCACAATCTGCCTCTGCCGGCGCTGGTGCTCTCGCTGCGCGCTTGCGTGCAGGCTCATATCGGCGACCCCGATGAAGCCATGGCGACGGCAGAGCGTGCGCTCGCCACGGATTCGCGCTCAGCGGATGCCGCGTGGGCGATGGGCGTCGCTGCAGCGCGCCTGGGACGTCCCGACGACGCGAAACAGGCGTTTCTGCGCCTCCTCAACCTGAGCCTCGTCGAAGCGCGCCTGCTGCGCCGCGAGTTGAACGCGCTCGGCGCTCCGATCACGGACGCACCGCGCGCGCCTCACCTGGAGTTCATGTCGCAGAGCGCGCGCCTGTGGCACCCCTACGAAAATGCGCTCGTGGCCGGCGAGCGCTCGCGGGTCGCGTCGGGAATGGAAGAGATGTGCCGGGTCGCGCTGGCCGAGCTCAATCAGACCGGCAAGGCGCACGACTTTCCCGCCGTGGCGAGCGTTGCCGCGAATCTGTTCAGCCGCGCACCCATCTGGCACCACTTCGCGCCGTTCGATCTGTCACTCTGGAGCATGCCGCGCGTCGCAGCGGTGCTCGATCTGATCTACGGCCCCGAACCAAGCGCGATCGCCAGCGACGACGCGGCCTTGATCCAGCTCGTTGGATCGTACATCGGTGAAACCTTACGCCAGACTCGCGGCGGGACCTGGCTGCACGAAGGCGGCGAGCTTCTCTCCGCAGCCGTCGAGTGCGATCGCCGCCAATGGCGTCCCTTCGAGCTGGTGGTGGCCAGGCTCCGGCGCGGGATGATCCTCACGCTCGGGCAAGCGCCGTCGATCGCGGGCGGCGCGACGCCCTGGAATCACCGCGTGCAAATTCCGGTGTCGCCCCCGGTACCGTGGGGCGAAGCACCTTGGCCCGATCCCAGCCGAATCGAGCAAATCGCGAGAGCCGTGATCGATTCCGTGGTCGGGGTCTATTCGCGCCAGATGAGCGAGGGTCCGCTCGATCTGTCGATCGAAAGCCTGGGCGCGCTCGATCGTTACCTCGCGCTCGTGGCGCCGCTCGAGGCCGTGCTCGACGAAAATCCGGTGTGGGCGCGCCGGCTGGCCGTGCTCATCGGCGCTTACCTCGGCGAAACTCTGCGGGAGCTCATGGGCGGGCGCTGGGTCACCGAAGACTGCGCACAGGTCCACGCGGACAGGTACGTGGTGGTGCTCGCCAATTCCGTGCGTATCACTCCAATCGCGCAGGTCATGTCGCGCGTCACCGGCGACAGCGACCTCACCCTGATCGAGTACGCGAGCCGCTTGTTTCACAAGCTCACGGCGCCAGCGCATGAGGCGGCGCGAGGCGGCGTCCGCTCCGGCGAGGTTTGATTGCTTCACGGGTGAATGTAGACGAGCGTCCCTTCGCGTAGCGACAGCGCGCCGTGCCACGCCTCCGGAACCTGCGGCTCGGACCATTCGAAAATCCAGCGCGCGTCCTCGGGAGAGAGATTGACGCAGCCGTGACTTCTGGGCTTGCCGAAGCCGTCGTGCCAGTACGCTGCGTGAAGCGCGTAGCCTTCATTGAAGTACATGACGTACGGCACGTCACGCAGGTCGTATTCGTCGCCCAGTTCATCGCCGCTCATGCTGGCCGTAACGTGCTTCGTGTGGATGAGAAACTGCCCGCGCACCGTCGAGTGTGTCTCTACGGGATCGCCCATGCCGTCGACTCCCGTCGAGACGAGCGTGACGTACACGGGGTTGTCCCCTTCGTAAGCGGTCAACGTCTGTTTCAGGATCGAAACGTCGATCCAGGTGCGGCCCGGCGCCACCCAGCCCGGAAGCGTGCGTATCGGAGGCACGTAGACCAGCGCCTCGTCCCGCAGCCACTCACCGCGCGTGGTCTCGTAATAGCCGACACCAGAAACCTGCACGCGCCTCCCCGAGACCGGCACCGCCTCGCGATACGCGAGAGGCCGCAGCGCGCGCAGACCCGCGCCCGGCTGCCCCGCATACAGGACTGCGGTTTTCGTCAGCGCGAACACCACCGGCAACTCCACGCCGTCGCCGAGCGGCACACCGGCAAAGGTACTGGGCACGAGCGGCTGCAGCCGCTCGAGCGGCATCACGTCGAGATCGACCGAAAGACCGAAGCGCCGGCCCTCGACCTCGAAGAAGCTCAAGAAGGCAAAGCCACTCTTCACCATGGCTCGCCCGCGGAAGATCTCTCCGCCAGCGGCTCTGAAGCCCTGAGGCGTATCCGCGGCGCTCAGCAGCATGCGCGCGAAGTCCGGCGCCGGCTCGAGCGGCACCTCCTGCCAAGCAGCCGGTGGCTTGCGCGCGCCGCGGGCCAGCTCGGGTTCGATCCGCTCCTGTTCGCTGCGCGAAGGAGCGCGGGCGTAAAACGG
>DATHEN010000409.1:0-5750 GCA_035318565.1 Polyangiaceae bacterium | reverse complement strand
CGAACGAATCGAAAATTTCGAACCCGATGCCGATCCGCTCGGGAACGTCAGCTTCAAAGTGCGCGTGCGTCAAACGCTGCAGCTCGGAAAAGGCGGAATCTTCGTGTGCGATGAACCCGGCGCCTGCGTGCTTGCTGCCATGCAATTCGACATGCGCGCCACCATTCCGGTTTCGTTCGTAGAGCTGGGCCCGGCGCTGCGCGGCACCGTTGTCGTGCCCACGCCTGTCGAGAGCGACCAGGACTTCACTGTAACGGGCTCCGGATGGACGCCCGATGCGACGATCCAGCTGCGGACGTGTCCGGCAGATCCGGCTCGCGAAGTGCTCTGCACGGAGTTCAAGAGTGTGCCCGGGAACGCGCAAGGCACGTTCTCCACGACTGCCTCGGCCCCGAGCTTCCTACAGCAGTGGGAGGTCCCTGGGTGGGTCGATTGCGCGGCCGCGCCCGGCACGTGCGTGTTGCAGGTGCAAGACCGCCGCGATCCGGCTGGGACGCGGGTGGCTCCACTCACCCTTCACAGTAGCGCGCTACGCGGCACCGTTAGTGTCGACGAACAAGCGCCGATGCTGGCTTTGACGCCCGTTCGTGTCACGGGTTCTGGCTTCAGTCCCAATCAGGTTTTGAACGTGCAGATCTGTACGGCGCCCGGTTTCCTGGCCTGCGATCCGATCCCACTCGTAATCAGGAACAATCAGCAATCGGTCACCACGGACGCTGCCGGCGCGTTTCGCGTCTACGTTCGCTTCTACGACGCACAGATGTGTTACGAGGCGAATTCTCCGTGTTCACTCCTCGTCAACGACCCGCGAGCGCTCACGGCCAGCGCGGTGAGAGTGCCGATCACGTTGACGTCCGCGGAGACGATTCAGGTCACATCCAAGTACGAGCCCGAATACGAAAGCCTGCTGCAAGAGGGCGTGCAACTCTCCGGTTGGGCGCCGCCACGGCTGCAGCTCGAAGGCGGCGCGCGTCTGCTGTGGCTCCTCGGATCTGCGGGTTTATCCAGCAGCACTCAGCTCTCTCGCTCGGGAACGTACAGCCACACCACGACCTACTCAGTGGACGAATACAAGCTTTGGGCAGAGCAAGCCGCGCGCTTCGACTACACGGTAGACGAGTTCCAAAAAACAGGAGCGCTGTTCTGGTCGTGGTTTCTCGCTGGCATGCCGCCGCTTCCGACGCCGAGCTCCGGCTCATGATTCTTCGCCTGCGCTAGGGACTGAGCCCCTGGCTGAACCGGTCTGATGCTTGTGCCCCGATTTCGCTCGCTCGCTGGCGCTTTCCAACGACGCGTCGTTCCGGCGCCTTGTTTGTAACAGTTCGGCGAAGGCGATCATTCGCCGCATGCGCATGATATTGGGTCGCGCTCATGAGGGTGCGATTCGCAGAGCTGTGCGTTGGGATGGTCCTGTCGTGTGCGTCCTGCAGCAAGGAAGCCGCGTCGCCCAAAAACGCGGCCCCTGAAACGCCAGAAGCACCGCGTGCGGGAAGTTTGAGCGTGAGCCGCCTGCGCTGGAACGCGAGCGAGCGCGCGGCCGGCGTACTGGCGCTCGAACCCCGTCTCGAGTGGTTGGTTTCGGGCGCTCAGCGAGGCGGACGGCAAACGGCTTATCAGGTGCTCGTCGCGAACGACCCGAGCAAGCTAACGCCGGGGAACGCCGATATCTGGGATTCCGGCAAGGTCGCTGTGTCCGATTCGATCAATGTCCGGTACGCAGGGCCGGCGCTCGTGCCGCGCCAGCGTGGCGTCTGGACAGTGCGCGTCTGGGACGAGCACGATCGACCCTCGACCTTTGCCGCGCCCGCGACGTGGGACGTCGGACCCGACGACGAAGCCGTCGAAGGGCACTGGATAGGGCGCGCCAAGCGGCCGGGCGAGTCGCGCGAAGCAACCGCTCGCCTCGTCGCGTACGTGCGCAAGTCTTTTCCGGTGCCAAAGGGAGTACGCGAAGCCCGATTGTACGCGACCGCCTTCGGCTCGTACGAGATCAGCATCAACGGACGCAGAGTCGGTGACGACGTCCTGGCGCCTGGTTATACGGACTACGACAAGCGCCTGCTCATGCAGACACGCGACGTCACGTCATCGCTTCAGAGCGGCGAGAACGTGATCGGCGGCGTTGTCGCGGGCGGGTGGTGCACGCTCGGGCAGGGCCGCGCGACTGGCCGTTGTGGCAGCGAGCCGCCGCACGTGCGGATCACGCTGGAAATCACCTACAGCGATGGGCAAAAACACACGCTCGAGAGCGACGAGAGCTGGAAGTACCACGACGGTCCACTGCTCTCTGCGGAGCTCTACGCGGGCGAGTCCTATGACGCCCGTCGCGAAACGCCCGGCTGGGATGCGCCGGGTTTCGACGATCGCGACTGGCTACCGGTGAGCGAGTACGAGACGGCTACGGAGCGCAACGTGTACACGGATCCGGGCGTGCCGATGCGAGTTGCCGAGGATGTGACGCCCCACGCCGTGACCGAACCCCGGAAAGGCGTGTTCGTGTTCGATCTGGGACGCCCGATCGTGGGCTGGGCGAGCATTGCGCTGAGCGCGGCGCCAGGAACCGAGGTCAGCTTGCGTTATGCCGAGGAGCTCGGTCCGGATGGGACTCTCGGCGAACGGACGCGTGCTCCCGAGGATCGCTATGTCGCCAAGGGTTCCGGCGTCGAGACCTGGCAGCCGCGCTTCTCGCTCCGGAGTTTTCGCTACGTCGAAGTTCAGGGGCTTGCGACTCGTTCTGCGCTATCGGCGCTCATAGGCCGCGTCGTGCACGCCGAGATGCCCGAAACCGGACGGCTCGAAACGTCGAGCCCGCTCGTCAATCAGCTATTTTCCCGCATCGGCTCGCTGCAGAAGGCGGCTTTCCTGAGCGTGCCGAGCCATGCGTCGAAGCTGGGCGAAGGCTCGGGCGCTTTGCTCGATGCGCAAGCATTCGCGTTCACCTCGTGTTTGAACCACGACGTTCGGCGCTTCTACCGAAAATGGATCGACGACATTCGCGATGCCCAGCTCGTGAGCGCCGCCTACGCGATGCGCGCACCGAGTGAGGAAGCGGCACCCGCTGGAGCGAGCGCGGCATCGGCGGGCATTCTGGTGCCGTGGGCGCTGTACCGCTGCTACGCGGATCACCCGACCGTCGATTTACATGTCACGTCCATGGGGCGCTTTCTCGACTTCGTGAAGGCGAAGAACCCGGATCTCGTTTGGCGCAAAGAACTGGGCAAAACCGCCGGCGATCCACTGGAGGGCGGCGACGTAACCGATCCCGCGTTGCTCGCTACCGCCGAGCTGTCGTACGCCGCGGGTGCTCTCGCGCACATGATGCGTGCAGCAGGTGGGAATCTGACAGCGTTGGCCGAGTCGTACGAAAAGCTCTCGGAAGGCGCACGCGTCGCATTCAACCGGGAGTTCGTGCTACCCGATGGTCGCCTCCGGAGCGACACGCAAACCGCTTACGCCGTCGCGATCGAGCGTGGCGTGTTCGTCGGTGCAGCACGCGATCGCGCGGGTGAACACCTGGCGGCGGCCGTCGAGCGCGCCGGACGCAAGCCGACGACTGGCTTGCTCGCAACCGGCATGTTGCTGCCTGCCCTGTCGAAAGTCGGTCGCGACGATCTGGCTCATGCGCTGCTCGCGCATTTCGCCGAGCAAAGTGCGGCTCAGTCGCTGGGTCAGCTGGCATTCGGCGCGATCGGCGAGTGGATGTACGACGCAATCGCTGGGATTGCGCTCGATCCGCTCGCGCCCGCGGGGCGGCACGTGCTCGTGCGCCCGCGTCCCGGCGGCGGATTGACGAGCGCGCGTGCAGCGTACGAGTCGCTGTACGGTCGCATCGAAACGACGTGGTCTCTGAGTAACGACCACTTCCGCCTCAAGACCGTGATTCCACCCGGCAGTCGCGCGACCGTGACTCTGCCAGTTTCGGGTACGGTCAGCGAAGGCCGAGCTCCCGTCGAGAAGGCCGCCGGCGTTCGAGTCGTCGCGTCGACACCGGCGCAAACGACGCTCGAGCTCGAATCGGGGAGCTATGATTTCGACGTGGCCCGGCGATGAAAGCGGCGCACGCCGGTGTGCTCGCCGTGCTCGGCGTGTCCATGGGCTGGCTCGGGGTTGCGGCTCACGTCGGGTCACGGTGCTTGCAGCCGCCCGCCGCTGCCGACAGCCGCGATACGCGAGCGCACGCTGACCGCGCGTTCGCGCCCGCCGCGCCAGTACCGCCGCCACGCGTCCAACAGCCGGTCGCAACCGCAGCCGGCGTGCCCGCGCGGCAACGGGCCGACACGCTCGCGCGTCGCCTTTGGCAGCTGCTCCGCGGAGCTCACGCCGACGAGGACGAGCTCAGTCGAGCCCAGGCCGACCTGCTTGCGCTTGGAGAGCTCGCTGCTGCGCCGCTTCTAGACCTACTCGAAGCTGAGCGCGACACGGCGCTGCGCGATCGACTGCTCGACGTTTTACGCAAGGTCCCGGGCCCAGTTGCCGAGTCTGGATTGATTCAGGAGGCGCGCTGGGGTCGGGGACGCACGAGCCGTGCGCTCAGCATCGAGGCATTGGGGCAGCGGCGCACTCCGGCGGCTTTCGAAGCGCTCGATCACATCGCCCGGAGCGATCCCGAGCTACCGGCGAGGCCGCTGATCATCGCGCCGCGCGCCGACGACGCCAACACCGAGCTCCCCGACGAAACGGTGTTTACGCCGCGCATGCAGGCCATGCAAGCGCTGGCCTCCACGCGAGATCTGCGCACCCTCAGCACGCTGACCGAGATTCTGCGAAGCGAACGCGACGAATCGCTGCGAATGCAGGCCGCCCGCTATCTGGGCGCGTTCAACGATGACCCAGACGTCGTCGCGGCTCTGACAGCGGCGGCAAGCGCCGACGCATCGCCGTACGTGCGTCTCGCAGCACTTCACTCGCTCGAAGGACTGGACGACGAAACCCTGATTTCTCTGCTGACTCGAATTGCCGCGCGCGATTCGCATGCCGGCGTGCGGCTCCTGGCAAATCGGCTCCTGCAGCGCCTGCGCGCGACGCCTCACAACTAACGCACGATGCCCGGCAGCCGGCGCAGCAGCGCTTCGGCCTCGCCACGCTGCCCGAGCGCCGCCATGGCTCGGGCGCGAATGAAAATCGACTCGGGTAGCGCGTCTGCGCGCTCGACCTCGCCGTGCAGCAGCTCTGCGGCTTCGGCAGGACGGCCCGCGCCGAGCTCGGCGGTAGCGAGATTGTGAGTCAGTCGCCGGCGCTCCGCGACGCCGGGATCCAGGTCGAGCGCCGCTCGAAAGAGCGGGCAGGCCTCTTCGAAGCGCCGCTGTTCGAGGCGCACGACCCCGAGGTTTTGCAATGCCGCGCCGCGATCGACGTAGCGGAGCACACCGGGAATTTGCGCCAGCGCGCGTTCGTAGTGGTTGCCGGCGTCGTCGAGGCGCTGCTTCGCGTGCGCTGCGGCTGCCAGGTAGAAATGTCCCTCGCTGCAGGCGGGGTCCGCCGCGACTTCGCGCGTCCACAGGGTTTCGTCCGAAAGGTAGCGGCGAGCCTCGATGAACGACCCAAGAGCGAGCCCCGCAGCGACGGGAGCGGCAAAGCGCAGCGCACCAGGTCGAAGGCGAACGGCAGTCTCGGCAGCCAGCATCGCGGCGAACGCGAGCGGCAGGTAGACGTAGTGAGGCGACCACCAGCGCATGACCGGAACGAGCTGGAGCGACGGCAGCAGCGAAATCAGCAGTAGCAACGCAGGTCCGCGGCGCCGGTAAGCGAGC
>DATHEN010000408.1:0-6727 GCA_035318565.1 Polyangiaceae bacterium | reverse complement strand
TTTCCTTCGAAAGCTTTCTTGACGACATGGGGCCGCGGCCCGCTGGGACGTCGATCGACCGCATCGACAACGACGGCAACTACGAGCCAGGCAACTGTCGCTGGGCCACCGCCGCTCAGCAAGTGATGAACCGGCGCACGTCGCGCCGCGAGAGCCCGAAAGAGGTGGGCTAGTTATGGCAATCAAACCAGCAGTACAGAATCAGTCACCACCAGCGCGCGAGCCACGCATGAAGCTCGCGGCCGTCACCAAGGGACGCGTCGAGCGCCCTATCCGTGTGCTTCTCTACGGCGTCGAAGGCGTCGGCAAGAGCACGTTCGCGGCGGCGGCACCAAACCCCATCTTTATCGCAGCAGAAGACGGCACGGCACAGCTCGACGTGGCGCGCTTCCCTGAGTCAAAGACATGGTCCGACGTCCTCGACGCTCTGGACGAGCTCATCGTCGGCGAGCACGACTATCAGACGGTCGTCGTTGACACGCTCGACTGGCTCGAGCCGCTGTGCTGGGCGTGTGTGGTCGAGAAGGCCAACAGTCCGAAGGTAAAATCTGTCGAGGACCTTGGCTACGGCAAGGGGTACGTGGCTGCACTCGACGAGTGGCGCGGACTGCTCGCACGCTTCGAACAGCTGCGCACCAAGCGCGGCATGCACGTGATCTTCTTGGCTCACAGCTGGATCAAGGCGTTCAAGAACCCGGAAGACGAGGACTACGACAGGTACGAGCTCAAGCTCCACGCGAAGGCCGGCGGGCTGCTGAAGGAGTGGGCCGACGCTGTTCTGTTCGCTCGCTACGAAACGTTCACCAACACCGACGACAAGACCAAGCGCACGCGTGGCGTGAGTACGGGCGCCCGCGTCGTGCACACGCAGCGGACGGCCGCCTGGGACGCGAAGAACCGCTACGACCTGCCCGCAACACTGCCGCTCGACTGGTCGGCGTTCACAGACGCGGTGAAGGCACAGTCGCCGCTCGACGCAACGAAGCTGTTTGAGCGCATCGACGCGCTGCTGTCCGAAGTCACGGACAAAGAGCTCGACGAAAAGGTGCGCGCGTCTGTTCAGCGCGCGAATGGCAACCCGGCCCAACTCGCCAAGATTGCAGACACGCTCGCGGCACGCGTGAGCATCAAGAATCAGGAGAATGCGCAATGACTGACTACATCAACAGCCTGGCAGGAACCCATCGCGCACGCGCCACCGAGTGGGCGCTCGGCATGTCGAGCACAGGCAAGGAGCAGATTGCGATCATGTTCGAGCTCGTCGGCGGCCTTCACGACGGCAAGCACATCACCGCGTTCCTCTATTTCACGGACAGCACCGTCGATCGCACGCTCGAGTCGATGCGCCACTGCGGCTGGACCTCGGACAACCTCGCCGAACTCGACAGCCTGGGCGCCAACGAAGTCGAGCTGGTGATCGAGGACGAGAGCTACGACGGCAAGACCCGCTCCAAGGTGAAGTGGATAAACCGTGTCTCCCGCCTTGCTCTCAAGGAACAGATGGACGCCGGTCGGGTTGCAGCGTTCGCCGCGAAGCTGCGTGGCAAGGCGATCGCGTCCAAGCAGAAGTACGGCGCTCAGCCTGCCGCTCAGCCCTCCGCCGCGAGGTCGACGCCGCGCAACGGACAGCGTGCGGCCGCCGATGACGGCTACGAGAAGGGCGATCCCGGCTACGACGACGCTGACGTCGGCTTCTGAGTGACATGCGGCAAGGAAGCCGCGTCGAGAGCGCGGACTGGGTCCGGCCGAGATTCCAAATCTGAGCATGCGCGGTTCGATTCCGCGGCGGTCTGCGAGTGACGAGGGGGGGGGGAAGATGCTGGACCTGACAAAGCCGTGGAACACGTTGCCCTGGGTGGTGCTCGACTTCGAGACCACGGGCGTCGACCCGTTGGAGTGCGCGCCCGTTTCGGTGGCCGCCGTCCGCTTCGAGCTCGGCAAGGAGGTCGAGCACTACTACTGCGTCGTGAGCCCCGGCGTCTCCATTCCGCCCGAGGCCACGGCCATCCACGGCATCTGCGATGAGCACGTGCGCGATGCCGCGCCGCTCACCGAGCACGCCCAGGCGCTGTTCGAGATCGGCAAAGGGGCACTGCCGGTCGCGTTCAATGCGACCTACGACCGCACCATCCTGCATCGCCACATTGCCGGCACGGACTGCCCGCTGTTTGACCCGGCGCAGCTGTGGCTTTGTCCGCTGGTTGTGATCCGCGACGTTGACAAGTACGTGGGCGGCAAGGGCCGGCACAAGCTCGAGACGTGCTGCACGCGCTGGAGCATCGAGCTTGACGGTGCGCACAACGCCCTTGCCGATGCACGCGCCACGGGCCGCCTGCTGTGGCGTCTGTTCGAGAAGGGCAAGATCCGCAACTACGCCGCGGCGCATCTCCTTCCGCTTATCGAGCAGAGACGTGCCTTGCAGGACGCCGACTTCCAAGCCTACCTCGCGCGTCAGGCAGCCACGGAAGCAGCTGCTTCAAAGGCCGAGCAGCAAGACCTGTTTGTGCCGCCAGGAGGCTCGACGTGAAGCGCGGAGAGGGCGCCATGAACAAGCATTCAACGCGCGCGAGACCGGTGGTCGTGTCGGTTGGGCAGGCAGTGCGAGCCCGTCGCCAACAGCTGGGCGTATCGCAGGACTACGTGGCGTTCGTTGTTGGCTGCAAGGGCACGAACGTCTACGCCATCGAGCACGGCAAGAACGAGATGAAGATCGGCACGCTGGACGCGATTGCACGAGCGCTTGAGTGCAGCTCCTCCGACCTGCTGCGCGACGCCGAGCAGATCCGCGCGCGATTGATCGCGGTGTCGACGTGAACAGCAACATCACAGACGAGATCGAGAGGCTCTTTCGCAACGTCGCAAGCGTGGAAGGCGTTCGCGGCGGTCTCGAAGCTGTCCAGACTGAACTGTGCGCGCAGGAGCCTGGGCGGTTCGTGCTGACTAAGCAGGAAGAGCACGCGGTGCGTCTGTTGAGGCAAGGTATCGGGATCGGTGACGCGCCAACGGCTTATCTACTCGACGCACTTGGCCGCGCTCTCCGCACGATCGGCCCGCAGCCTGCGCAGTGCGGGGAGTGGAGCGAGCAAGACTACCTCGAAGCCAGCAAGGCACTGACGAGCGGCGAGTACACGAACGCCCTGGACATGGCTCGCGACGCGCTCAACGCGGTGACCTATCGCTTGCAGGGTGGTCCATTCGCTGCGCAAGAGGATGATAGCCCAAGCGAACGAGACAGAGAGGTGCGCCAGCGCGTCGTGCACTCGTCGGCGCACGAAAGCGCGCATAGCGCCAACTGTGTCGTCGCGAGCTATCGCCGCGAGATCGAGAGCGGCAAGCCGCTCGCGCCGGTCGCGCAGGAGCTGTCGAGTTGGGAACGCAGACAGATCGAAGCCTTCCGCGCGACCGTCAAAAACAAAGAGTCGACCAAGGGAGAGATGCTGCTTCTCCTGGACCGCGCCTACCCCAAGCGCGCGCCCGTCGAAGCGGTCGACGAAGTAAAGGCGTTGCTGGCCGAGATGACGACGAACACGCCAACACACCGCACGTCGCTCTACTACTACGCGAGCAAGCTCGAAGTCGCACTCGCCGCGCGCGACGCGAAGGAGACGCCATGACCAGCCGCGTAACATCCGCAATGCTGGACGAGCCGCTTCTTGCATGGGGAGAGCGCCGCACTCTCGCCGAGTGGAGCGCGCTGACCGGCGTCACCGTCCTCGCGATCAGAAGGAGGCTGGCCAAGGGCATGCCGGCTGAGTTGGCCCTGAGCGTTCCGCTTCACTCGCACGTGCGGCTTGATGTCCCGCCCGGCGCGCCTGGCAGCTGGACGTGGGCTGCCCTCGACTTCGAGGACGACGACTGGGCGCTGTCGTTCGTACAGCGACACCCACACGGCGCATCGCTCGACGCCGTCGCCGAGACCCTGGGCGTCGTTCGAGCAGCGGTGGATCTCATCGAGAGAGCGGCGCTGAGCAAGCTACGCGACTCCATGAAGGAGACGCCATGAGCGAGCCGAACAGCCGAGAGCACGAGCTGACTCTAACAATCGTCACTGCCGCCGATCCTGCGAGCAAGTGCTGGGCGGTCGCGAATGCGCTTGCTGCCTACCGCGAGGAGCTACTTGGGCCGTTCGAAAACCTGGCTCAGTCCACCAAGAAACCAGAGATGCGGTCGGTGATGACTGGCCCGTTTCGAAGGCACGTATCGAAGTTGGAAGCACTCATCGCGAAGCTGAGGGCGCCATGATCCGAGCAGGCTATCCCGTGCACAGCTCGCCGCGTCCTCTCACTGCACGCCAGCGAGAGATCCTAGAGCAGATCGCTGCGTGTACCGCGGAGAACGGCTATCCACCGACCACTCGCGAACTCGCCGAGCAGGTCGGGATCAAGGGGCCGAACGCGATGCTTGACCTGCTTTGGGCGCTGCGCCGTAAGGGCTATGTCGAGTGGCAGGACGGCAAGGCGCGCACGCTGCGCATCGTGAAGCCGCTGTCTGCAGACGGGAAGGTGGTGGTCAATGGCTAAGCTCTCACGCAAACAGCTGGCTGAACTCGAAGCGGAGCTGCACCAGCTCGAGGCCAAGGATCCGACTGTTGCTGCAGCTGCGAAGAAGCTCGACGACTTCATGGTGAAGGCGCGCGCGGAGTTTCGGCGTCGTGCGTACGAACTCGTCGAGTCCGTATGCAAGGAGCGGCGCATCACGGTGCTGCGAATCGGTGAGCACGTCTGCACGGCCGTTCGACACAACGAGGACTCCACAGAGCGAGGCCCGATGCCCACGCTACTCGGAGCTGTCGACTTGTTGGGGAAGCCATGAGCACACACCTCGCCGACATAGCCGCCGAGCTCGCCGCCGACATTGAGGCGCGGCTGCCCGAGGGCGTGAAGTACGTGCTCGTGCTGCTCGACATCGAGAGCGACGAGGGCGCGCTGCACTACTCGGTTGCCGACGATCAGGTTGAAGACGTGCTGAACGGCGCAGGCGAGTCGATCGGCGAGGATTTGGCGTTTGCCGACGTCGAGCGACAGCAGGCTGGCGGGAAGGTGGGGGCAGATGGTTGAGACCTACGAATGCTGGAATCGATCGGACGGCCGCGACGACAGTGAGGCGTTCGACTGTGGAGACTTCAAGTCGGCTGCGGTTGCTTGGTGTGAGTCGAACTGGTCGATGAGCTGCTTGGATGACGACGACACAGTTGATGTGGCCGTACGTTGCGACCGCACTGGCGAGATGCGCGTCTTCACGATGGAGCGACGCGTCGAGTACGAAGCCTTCGAGAATTGCCAAGCGGCTGTTCAACTCGCCGATGGCGTCGGTGGTGATGAGCCATGATCTTCACATTCGGCTCTGGTCACGCTTGCCCTCAATGCGCGCGAGGACTCGGCAACTGCTTCGTTGAGCTACCCAGCCGCGATGCGATGGTGGCGCTGTTCGGCGTGAAGTGGTCGCACGAGTACAGCTCACAGAAGGCGGCCGGGGTTGACCGGTTCTACCTGCAGCGCGTCACGCCTGGCGCCTGCGCGTGCGGGCGCACTGACGTGTGCATCGGGTGCGGAGTTCCGCTTAGCGACGGCAACGTCTGCGGAGCATGCGACTTCGGTCGCTGACACTCGCGCGGGGGCTGCGCGGGCGTGCATGAAGCTTGAGTGATGGGGGAGGGACGCATGGGAGCGGCAGAGAAACAGGAACGGTTGCTTGGTGCGCCCGAGGTGGCTGAACGGCTCGGCGTATCGGAAGAGTCCGCACGCCGGATCATGAAGCGGCTGAAGCTCGTGCGGATCGGCCTGGGTCGCCGCCAGCTCCTGAAGATTCGCGAGCGCGAACTCGCCAAATGGATCGAGTCAGGAGGAGACGACGAATGGCAACGGTGTATCGACGAGGACGAATCTGGTGGGCTGCTGGCGTCGACCGATACGGCGAACGATGGCAGCGCTCCACGCGTCAGACATATGAGCGCGCTGCCAAGACGGTCGCGGCCCGTCTTGAGGAAGAGCTCGCTTCTGACGCCAATCGTCCCCGGGACGAAGCCTGCACGTTAGAGACGATCCTCGAAGACCTCATCACCTTCTCGAAGGCGTCTGAGCGCTCTCCCAAGACGGTCGAGTTCCAGACCACCAAGGCGCGGCATTTGGCGCGCGTGCTTGGCCCCCGCCGACGCGCGACATCGATCACTCCCGCCGTGACTTCTGAATATGCGCAGCAGCGCATCAAGGAAGGCGCGCACCGGCACACCGTCTCGTTCGAGGTTCGCGTGCTCATGCAGGCGCTGCGACGCGCCGCCAAGCTGCGCAAGTTCAAACCCGAAATCGAAGTCCGCGAACTGAAGCCCTCCGAGCTCGTCGGGGCGTACCAGCCACGAGACCGCTGGCTTACTCCCGCGGAGTACGCGCTGCTGCTCGCGGAGCTCGACCCGGAGCGAGGAGGACGCACGCGTCGACGCCGACTCAAGCCCAGCGAAGCAGTTGCGCTCAGTGAGGAGGTATCTGCGCTGGGCCGGTTGGACGGCCGCGAACACTGGGACGAGAAGATGGCGCGCACGGTCTTGCTTGCCTGGGCGCACAGCGGCGAGCCGATGCGCTCATTCGCGCGCGCTCACGGCTTCGCTGTCCAGCGGATGCTCTGGTGGAGGGAGCGGCTTCAGATCAGCACAGAGCTCGAAGGCTTGGCGCTGATCGCACGCTCCCGGGCTGACCGCCGCGACCTCGAGGAAGATCGCCGCGACTACCTTGTG
>DATHEN010000407.1:0-2623 GCA_035318565.1 Polyangiaceae bacterium | reverse complement strand
GGGCTGCCGCTGATCATCGCCGGTATCGTTCAAGATCGAGAGTACTTCGAGCGCGAGGTGAAGCCTCAGCTGGATGGCGAGCGGGTGCGTTTCATCGGCGCGGTGGGACCGGACCAGCGGGCGGCGCTGCTGGGTGGCGCGCGCGCCCTCTTGCATTTGATCGATTTCGACGAGCCCTTCGGCTTCAGCGTCGTGGAAGCCATGGCCTGTGGAACGCCGGTGATCGCCCACCGGCGAGGCTCGATGCCGGAGCTGGTACGAGACGGCGAAAATGGCTACCTCGTCGACTCCATCGACGATGCCGTGCAAGCCGTCGAGAGAGCGGCTGGCGCAGACCCGAGGCAGGTGCGCGCATCAGTGGAGCAACGCTTCGACGTGAATCGCATGGTCGACGAGTACGTCGCTGTCTATCGGAAGGTGCTCGCGCTCGGGGGACGGCAGTGACGAGCGGATTTCGGCTCGGTGTCAACTACTGGCCTGCGCGGACGGCGATGGGCTGGTGGCCAGCTTTCGACGCTACCGAATGCTCCGCGGACTTCGAGCGGATCTCCGCCGCCGGCTTCGACTCCGTGCGCCTGTTCCTCACCTGGGAGCACTTCCAACCCGATCCCGCTCAGGTCGACACGCAGATGATCGCCCGGCTAGTGACCACGCTCGAGCTGGCGCAGACAGCAGGCCTGTGCGTGATGCCCACGCTCTTCACGGGCCACATGAGTGGAGTGAACTGGATCCCGGGCTGGGCTCTCGGCGGCGACGCCGGCGACTCGCGTTTCCGCGTGGTGTCGGACAATCGTGTTACCCAGGCGCGCCTCCGCAATTGGTACACGGACCCGCTCGTCGTTCGCGCCCAGGCAACGCTTGCGGGAGCGCTGGCGAGTGCGCTCGCCGGTCATCCCGCGCTCTGGGCCTGGGACCTGGGCAATGAAAACTCCAACTGCGTGATCCCGCCCACCCGCGAAAAGGGCAGGGAATGGCTCAGGCGCATCAGCGACGCGATCCGTGAAGCCGACGACCGCGCGCTCGTCACCATCGGTCTTCACATGGAGGATCTGGAGCACGATCGCAACTTGGGCCCGGCAGAGGCTGCGGAGGTGTGTGACTTTCTGACGATGCACGGCTACCCGGGTTATGCGAGCTGGACGCGCGGGCCCGCGGATGAGCAGCTCTTGCCATTTCTCGCGCTCGTGACCGCGTGGCTGGGCGGCGGTGCAGAGGTCTTGTTCAGCGAGTTCGGCGCGCCGACTCACGCGCGGGGCACAGAACCCGCTTCGAAGATGTCGATTCCCGAGGACGACACGGCCGCGTACGTCGCGCGTGCGCTCGGCGCGCTGTCCGAAGCAGGCGCGACCGGGGCGATGCTCTGGTGTTACAGCGACTACGTTCCAGGCCTCTGGCAGACGCCGCCCTTCGACCTGGCCACCCACGAGCGCAGCTTCGGGCTCTGGCGCGCCGACGCGTCGCCGAAGCCCGCGCTCCAATCGGTCTCGGATAATGCGCAATTGCCTCGGGTCCCGATGACGCGTGGCGGCCCTTGGCTCGACATCGAGCCGGCTCAGTTCTACCTGGCTCCCAGCGTCCATCTCCCGCGGCTTTACGGCAGGTATTGCGAGTGGATCAGCTCTTGAGCTGCTCGAGCAGGTCATCGAGGCGCACGGTCGCGATTCGGGCTGCCACGTCCGAAAACCCGTACGGCAGGATCAGGTGGTCACCAGAGAGCATGCTCCCGCACGAGTAGACGACGTTCGGAACGTAGCCGTCGCGCTCGTCGTCCGCTGCGGTGAGCAGAGGCTCCTTCAAGCGCCCGACTATTCGCGCCGGATCGTTCGCATCGAGCAAAATGGCGCCGATGGCGTACTCGCGCAACGGCCCCACGCCGTGCGTTATCACGAGCCAGCCCGCCTCTGTCTCGAGCGGCGCGCCACAGTTGCCGATCTGAGTGAGCTCCCAAGCTGACTCGGGCACCTGAAGCGTCGCGGAATCGTTCCAGAAGTGAACGTTGTCGGAGCGTAGGATGTGGTTGTTCTCGTTGTCGAGACGGCCAAGCGCGGCGAATTGCCCAGCGATCTTCCGCGGGAAGAGCGCGATGCCCTTGTTGGTAGCGCACTTGCCATTGAGCGTCGCCACCCGGAACGACACGAAGTCGCGCGTTTCGATCAGCTGCGGAAGGATCTCGTAGCCGTCGTATGCGGTGTACGTTGCAAAGTAGGTCACACTGCCGTCTTCGTAGCTAAACCGGACGAACCGAGCGTCCTCCATGCCGTGGCTTTCTGTGGGACCCGCCGGGAAGAGCACCCGTTCCGAGAGAGGCGAATCGGCATCGAACGTGCTTTCGTAGTTGGAAGAAGCCAACCAGTGAATAGTGCGGGTCGTCTGTGAAACGCCTGGGTCGTGCTCGTGCGCGTGTCCGACCTCTCGAAGCGCCCGATCCAGGAGCTGCAAGCTGAACTGGGCGGGCAAGCGCTCCAGTACACGCTCCGCGGTCTCGCTCAGCGAGTGAAGCTCCCTGAGCTTCCTGCGAAATATCGCCTTGTCGAAGGTCGGGGCCTGGCGGCGAGCCGTGCGCACTCGAGGACTGGCTGCCTCGACTCTGACCCGGCCCTGCGCGTCGACGACACCCGAGCGA
>DATHEN010000406.1:0-2590 GCA_035318565.1 Polyangiaceae bacterium | reverse complement strand
CACGTACCCTCGCCAATCCCGGCGATCGGCTGGTCCTCGCGTTCGGAGCCAGCATATGGCTCACCTCGGCGGCGCTCGTCGGCTTCAGCGGTTTGCTCGCGTTCGATCGGCCGGCGCTGATTCCAGGTTCCATTCTCACGCTGAGCGCGCTGCTCGTCTGGCTCTATTCGCGCGGCGGCGCATTGCGCCGAGTCGCTGACCAGATCGACTTGCGCGCGATCATCCTGGCGCATGCGATTCGCGCGCCGATCGGCGCTTACTTCTTGTGGAAGACCGCGCGCGGTGAGCTCGACCCGATGTTCGCGTGGGTGGGGGGGCCAGGCGATATCGCCGCCGGATCACTTTCGCTCGTCGCAGCGGCGCTGGTGCCTTTGCGAACGCAGCGCCGGCGCCTGGGCGTCTGGCTCTGGAACATCGGCGCCCTGATCGACATCCTGCTCACGGCCGGCACGGCCGCGCGCATTCTCTTGTTTTCAGGTCATCCCGAGACGATGAGCGCGCTGCTCGCCATGCCCGGGCCGCTATTGCCGCTGTTCATCGTCCCGCTGGTGATCACGAGTCACTTGCTCCTGCTGCGACGCCTGCGGATGGAGTAGTGCTCGGGGCGAGCTCCGCGCGCTCCTCGTTCTGTGCACCGGTCAGCGCCAGGAAGCTGAAGATGCCGATGGCGTAGGTGACCACGGCCATCAGCCATACCGCTCCGAAGCCGAAGTTCATGGCCGTGATCACGGCCAGCACCGAGGCGGTGACCGAAGCGCAGCCGTTGATGCCCCAGGCCCAGGGCACGAGATCCGGATGAATGCTCTCGGCGCGCCGAATGCCGAGCGGGAAGAAAATGCCGAGCACGAGCCCGAGCGGCGCCAACATCAACAGCGTGATGCCGATGCGAACCGGGAGCGGGGTACCGAGCGTGGCGCGTTCCACGGCCGGCAAACCCAGACGATAGAACAACACCAGTACGATCAAGCAGCCGAACGCAGTGAGCAGCGCCCGGCGTTCTTTGCCCACCAAGAGCCGCGAGAAGTAGCTGCCCGCTCCCAGAAAGGCCAAGAGCGAGAACAGCACCACGCTGAGCGCGTAGGTCGGGTAGCCGAGATACAGAACCAGGCGCTGCATCAGACTGATCTCGAGCAGCATGAAGCCGAGGCCGAGCGCCAAGAAGAACAGCACGATGCCCACGCTGCGGCGATCGACGGCGACCTTTCGCCGGCGCAGCGTCAAGAGCGGGCCGATGATGAACAGCGCGCTCAAACCCACGAGCGAAACCAACAGCACCAAGAGCACGAGCTGGCCGAGCGCGGTCGTGTGCATGGGGCCGAAGTCCGATTGGCTGAGCAGCTCTTTCCAGCGGAAAAAGCGAAAGAAGAACGGGCTGTCGTCCGTAACCGGGTCCAGGATGTAAGGCAGCTTCGCGAGGAGTGTCTCACGCGCGGGCCCCGTTTCGCGCATCAGCGCGGCGTACTTGGGGTGCGGCTCGCGTCCCGGCAGGAGCAGGCGCAGAAAGCCCAGCCGATCGATCTCGAGGTTCATGCGGCCGAGCTCTTCTTCCGTGAAGGCCTCGGCCTTGACCATGATGCTGTCGAGCAAATGCCGGCTCGAAACCAGCGAGATGTGCTTCTCGGGATCTTGGACGCCGCGCGCGAGCAGCGCCTTGCGCGCCACCAGCATCATGCGCGCCGAGGCCTGCGGCTCCTCGTGGTTCCATTGGCCGGTGATGATACTGAGCGTGCCGTGCGGCTTGAGATGGCTCAGGTACGCTTCGAAGGCTTCGGCGGTATACAGGTAGTTTTCGGCGAGCACGTAGGCGCCGCTCGTTTGCGCGGCGAGCGTGTCCACGCCGGTGATCTGAATCAGATCGTACTTCTCGTTGTCACGCGTGATGGTATGCCGGCCTTCGCCCGCCACGAGCTCGACGTTCTTTTGGTTGAACAGGCCGTTGCCCATGGGCCCGAAGTAATGGCGGATCACGTTGATCGTGATGGGATCGAGCTCGATGCCCTTGACGTGAGAAGCGCCGAAGCGCACCGCCGCGATCACGTCCCGGCCTCCGCCGACGCCGATGATCAGCACGCGCGGTGATGGCGGGGAGCCGACGTAGGGCAGCTTCAACAGGTGATCTTCGAGGAAATCCAGGCGGCCATTGCGCAGGTCGTACATCGACGTGCCGGCGGTTCCGTCGTGCGTGATGAACGCCTCGATCGGCTGCGCCCTGTACTTGACGGTATTGCTGAGCCCCCATTCGTCGTGGTTGCCCAGCGTGTCGGCGCGCCGCGCCACCACGTCGGTACGGAACAGCGCCGTCCACTGCGAGAAGACCGGCTCCATCTTCTGTTCGTTGATGTGCACGGCCAGGTGCTTGCTGGGCGCCATGGGAACGGGAATGCGCGTGCCGAAGAACGCACACAGCAAGAAGGCTGCGGACAGTCCGATCGCCAACGGCTGGCGCAGCGTGCCGCGGAACGCCACGGCGGCGACTGCGAAGCCCGCGCAGGCGGTCAGTAGAGCGCCGGGTGGCGACAAGGTGTTCATCAGCGGCACTGCCAGTGCGCAGCCGACGCCAGCCCCCACCAGATCCCAGAAGTACAGGCGA
>DATHEN010000405.1:0-4166 GCA_035318565.1 Polyangiaceae bacterium | reverse complement strand
ATCGAGCAGAATCAACGGCGCGCGGAGATTCTGCGCCGTACCCCGGCGTGCGTGCCACGCGAGCACCTTCGCGAGCGGCAGCTCGGGCGACGCGCTGGCGTTCGCATCGAAGTCGGAGTCGGGGTGCTGCACGTAGACGTCATCCGCCAGCAGCGCACGAAAACCCCGACCGCGCGCTTGCTCCACGTAGCGCGCCAGGTTGTCCGGATCGTCCGGAGGGGCGCCGAGCGCCTGCAGTACCTCGTGCCGCAGGAGCATGCAGGTCGCGTCGGGGGCGACCAACTCGGGGCGCGTTCGGGGTGATACGCCCTGAATCAGCTTGGCGGCGCGCTTCGCCGAAAGCCCGGCCAGCTCCGGCACTCCGCCGCTCCACGCCGGGTCGCGCGCACGGCGGCTGCGGTTCGAGAGCGGCGAGACGAAACCCGCTTTGGGATCCTCCAGGAGCACCGCCCGCAGGCGCTTCAGAAAGCCGGCATAGAAACGCAGCTCTGCGCCGAGCAGCAGGACGTCCCGCTGCGCTGCGTGGGCCAGCCCGAGCTCCACGCAGCTCGGGCCGCCGCCGGTGCTCTCGTGACGCAGCAGCAAGAGCGCGCCCGCATCACGAGCCAGCCCCTGGAGACGCGACCAGAGCAGCGCATCGATTCCGCCGGCGTCGACGAGGATCACACGCGTGTCGCTCTTGCACTGACGCAGCAAGCGCCGCATGCGCCGTAGCAATCCCTTGCTGGGCGCGCGCACGCACACGATGACATCGAGCAGGCGTGCAGCCGGCCGGGGTGTGGCAGCCGTGTGTTCGGGCGAACTGGAGGACGCGCCGCTCATGGTCGAGCGCTCGACCTCAGCCTGACCCGGAGCACGGCGCAAGCCCGCTCTCGCGAATGCCGCAGACAGGCGGGTTACTCACTCGGCTTCGGCTCGGTGCCGGGCTCGGGAACGTTGTAAAAGAACACCGCGCCGGCGGGTCGTTCGCTGACGGCTCCCACGGCGACGACCTGGCCGTGCACTGCGAGGCTCGAGCTGAATCCGTCCCCGCCTGCGCTGCCGAGCCGCTTGTATTCCTCCCAAACGGCAGCTTCCTTTCTGAAGAGTACTGCGCCGCCGAGAAAGGTCGTGCGATTCATCATGCCGATCAGCGCCAAGTTGCCATCCAAGGCGACCGTCCAACCGAAGTTGCGGTTCGCCGTGCTTGCGTAGGGCAGAGGTTGCGGAGCGCTCCAACCTCCGCTCGGAAGTCGCTCGAAGACGTACGCCGCGCCGACTCCACCGCCCGCTTCCGCAGCGCCCGCCAAGAGCCGTCCTTGGGCGAGCGCCAGCGCACGCAGCTGGTAGCCGTCCACGTTCTGGCCGACGGGGTAGAGCTTCTGCTCGAGCTGCCAGCCTGCGCGCCACGCGTACACGTAGACAACGCCAGCGTCCACGCGCGGGCTGTCATGGCCCGGTGCACTGACGGCAAGCGTGTCCCCTTCCAGCGCAGTGTCGAGCCCGAACGAGTCGTCGCTTTGGCCGTCCGGCGATGGAATGGGTGGCAGAGCGACCCAGGTGCCGTTTTCGTGTAGCTCGTAGGGCTGCACGCTCTCGTCTTCGTGCGCCGAGGCCACTGCGCGCGTGCCGTGCAGGCTGACGTCCATGCCGAACAGATCGCCGACGCGCGAGGCCGGTCCCACGAACGACTGCGCGTACTCGAACACGTCCTGGTCGTTGCGTTTGTAGAAGAACACCCTGCCCGGTGGCGGAGGCCACGGCTCTGGATCTTCCAGAAAATTGCCCCACGCGGAAATCATGGCCCACGCGCCGCTCAGCGCGACCGACCAGCCGAAGTGCAGTGGATCGGACTCGATCTCCGCGGGTGGATGGATGCCCTGCACGCACTTCCACGTGCCGTCCGTCTGTTGGCGTGCCACGTACACCGCCCCTTTTTCCTCGGCGCCGATCAAAGCCGTGTCGCCCTCGATCACCACGGACGTGCCAAGCTCAGTGTTTCCGATGCGGTGCTCTTCGGGATCGAGCTTGATCGGACCGAACGGCCAGATCTGGACCTTCACGCGGCCGGGCACTCGAGAATGGCTGCCGGCTGCGTCGTCGACGTGGAACTCGAAGGCGTCTTCTCCCGATTCGCCGCTGAGAGGTTCGTACACGAACTCGCCGGTATCCGAGTCGAAGCGAGTCAAGCGGCCGCGTGTGGGTCCCGTCGCGATGCGATACGTGAGCGCGTCGTTCTCTTCGTCCGTCGCGAGCATGCGCCCGAGGTTGTGGGTCGTGCCTTCCACGACGCGCAGCTCGAGGTTCTGAGCAACGGGTGCCGTGTTTCGAAGCGCGCGGCGGCGTTCGAAGTCCGCTCCGAGCAAATCCGAGCAGCCCGTGCCGAGCAGCAGGCACACGCCGAATACCGGATGCAGCGGGGGCAGCTCGAGGCGCGGCATGAGGGACTTCAAGGCGGCACATGTCCCGCAGAAACACGGGCGTAAACCAATCAATACCTCGGATGCGGTGCGCAGTATTCCGCACTTGCTGCCGGCCGGCGCGAGGCCCGCGGATCGCTCGTGATTTTCGAGAACTTACGGCTCGAAGTGACGCGCGAAAACTGCCGCCAAGGAGCGGTTCACGACGAACTATACAGCTATCGAAGTTTCGGGGTGGCGGCACCGACTCACACCCTTGCGCGCACCGTGCGCACTGGGCGCGCACGTCTAGAAACACAAACGCAGCCCAATCACGATCGGGCTGCGATGCATCGAGCACTGCCATTTTCGTGCTCGAGAATGTGCGTGCCCTTTCGGCTCGCGCGGGTTAGCACGGTCATTGCGTACGCGCTGTCTCGATGAGACCGCGCCTCGCGATTAGGGAGATTTTCAATGGCGGATAGCCGGATCGCGAAAGCGATCACGTTGTCGATATTGACGGCTTTGGTGTTGGTCCCCGCAATCTGGTTGATTTACGTGCTGGGCTTGGCGAACGACGCGCTCGAGGGTGCGCTTCGCGATGGCGTCGATCTCGTCGAGGGCCCCATCAAGGACGGGCGCGAGCCGGAGGAGAAGGCAGCGAAGCCAGCCTTGAACGTGCAGGTGCGCTCCGCGAGCGAAGCGAAGCCGCGTATCGAGGCGCCGGCCGTGAAGCCGGAGCCGGAGCTCCGTCCAGAGCGCGAGCCGGACAAGCTCCTACTTGGGGCGCGGCAGATCGAGATGACCGACCCGCGCAAGTCGCGCGAAATACTGGAGGCGGTCTTGCAGAAAGAGCCGCGCAACGAACGCGCGCTGCGGATGCTGGCGACGAAAATGCTGAGCGACGAAAAGCTCGCTCGAGCACGCACGCTGGCGGTGCGGTGCTTGTCGGTGAACATCACGAACTACGCTTGTCAGAAGGTCGGCCAGCTCGTGCCGGCGCTGGTGGTGGATCCAAAGGCGGGAGACCAGCTCGGCAAAATGGGAACGATCGTCGATGCCTGCTTGAAGGCGACCCCGGACAGCGCAGCGTGCTTGTCCGGAAAACTGCAACTCAGCTTGCTGCGCGGAAAGATCGGCGAAGCCAAGCCGTTGGCGCGGCGCCTCGCGCGGGTCGCGCCCAACGCTCCCGAGCTCGTGCTGTGCGAGGGCCGTCTGGCGGCAGCGGCAGGGGCGTACGGCAAGGCGCGAGTCGCGTTCGAAAGGGCGTGTCAGCGCGGCGAAGAAGGGGCGTGCTTTCGTGCGGAAGTGCTGCGCGCCGAAGGCTTCTGAAGCTAACGTGCCGACAGGTAGGCCGGTGATCGCTTCTGGTACACGAGCCAGCGATTGCCGTCCGGGGCGGTGTGCAGCACACGCCACTGGTCGAGCGGCGCTTCCACTCCGTGCTTGAAGCCCGCGGAGATGAGCCCCATCCTGTAGTGATGCTCGGTGAGCCATGGGCTGTCATGTAGAATGATCACGTCAGCCTGATGGAAGGCGCAGTGCACGGAGTGGACGAATCGTAGCGCGGGGCTGCGCTGACTTTCGAACAAGAGCGCGTCCGATTCCGGGATGAAGTACACGCGCCGGGGTGTGCTCGAGTTGCGCGATGCCACGCTCAGGTAGTTCGTGACGGCCGTGACGGCTTCCGGCTCTGCGTAACGGCTCGTGCGCTCGGCGAATACCGTGGCGTCGTTCGCCGAACCTTGCAGCGGCTCCGCCTCCCGTCCCAGGAGAAACGACGCGGTC
>DATHEN010000404.1:0-5431 GCA_035318565.1 Polyangiaceae bacterium | reverse complement strand
TTCGGCAGGACGAACACGCCTTGCGTGCCTTCGAGCGTTGCGAACGCGCCGCCGCTCGTTGCGTCCCCCACGCGCAGCGTGCGTTGGTCCGCGCCGCCGTCCAGCGGTGTCAGCGTGAGCCGAAGCTCGATCCTCGGTGGTTCGAGCCCGAAGCCAGCGGCGTTCGTATCCGCGACCCAGCGATCGGTCACGAGGCGCGCGAGCGCTTCCACGAGATCCCCGATCAAATTGGGGTCACCCTGGAAACCCTTGGGCGCCTCCAGCGTGTAGCCGCCGGTGGGATTTTTTTGCAGGAGCTGGTCCTTGCCGCGCGCCACGATCTGCATGCGCTCGAGTCGTCTCTCCTCGAATTCGAGGATCTTACGACTGCGCACCAGGGTGCCATCGGGCGCGAGTGGCGTGAGCGCTTCCGCGGTCAAAGACAGCACGACGCCGTCTTGCTTGCGGCGCACGTAGGTCGTGCCGTCCGGCCGCGTGTGGCCGAGCAGTACCGTTTCTTCTCGCAGCTTGGTGCCTTGCTCGGCCAGGGACTTGAACGTCACTTCGCCGAGCGGAGGCTCGAGCCCGAGCTTGCTCGGATCGACAGCGCCGGGGCCCGGTGTGAGCAGCTCCCCCTTGATGCCGAGCATCGCATCGAGACGCTGCGTCCCCGCCTCCATGTCCACGTCGCCTTTTGTAGGCGCTCGCATCACGAAGCCATCCCCCTTGCGATCGAGCTCGAGCTTGCGCTGGCCCATGCGCACCAGAATGCTCTCGACCTCGTCCGGGCGCAGCGCGAACAGGTTGTGATCGACGAGCTCTTCGACGGGTGTGGTGAGACCGATCATCACGCTGTTCGGCACACAGGCGGCGCTCACGTCCGGTTCGCGCCGTAGCGCCACCACGCCCTCGCCTTGCGGGCACTTGCCGCCGATGCTGATGCGGCCCGGCCGTCGCGCTGGGTCCTCCGGCATCATCGAGATGGTCACCTGGTCAGCCTGGGTCAGCGCCTTTTCCGCGACCTTTGCGTCGATGAAGCGTTCTGCTTTGGTGCGCGCGAACTGCAGCAAGATGCGATTGAGCGCTTCACGGCTCACTCGCCCGTCGCTCTGCATCCCGTCGAAACGCCAGCCCCATTCGCTGCGGCGGAAGCGGCGCGTACCGCCCGCGCCCTCGAGGCTCAACGTCTTCAAAGAGGACGACAAATAGGGCATCATTTCCTGGCCGCGGAGCTGGCCGACATCCACGCTGAGCTCGCTGACGAGTTCCTTCGACACGATCACCACGCCCTTGCGCGGCGCGCTCTCGCCGGTCACTTCCAGATAAGAAGCGCCGGCAGGTGAAGCCGCTTCTTTACCCAGGAGCAGCCGGTACTGAACCGCGCCCATGTCCACCGAGAACACCATGCTGGGTGTCTCGAGACCGAAGGCCGCGCGGTTCACTTCTTCCGGTTTGATGCGGCGCACGGCGGTGGCGAACTCGAGCGAGCCGAGCAGTTTCTGGATGGCGTAAGCGTCCGCTTCTTCACTGACCGGTTCGGTGATGAGGAATGTGTTCTCGCCCGCGTCTGCGCCGGTAGCGCGCTCGAGCACGACGCGGCGCCCTTGACGCTCGATGACGAGCTTCTGTATTTGCTCTTCGCGATACGCCGCTAGAACGTTGTTCTCGCGTGCATTCTGTTCGCTCGTGGTGACACCCCCCGTCGTGATCAGCACGGCGGCGATGAGACCCACGGCGACCACCGCGAGCGAGATGTTCAGCCACTGCTTGCGCACGCCCTTGCTCATCGCGGTCCACCGGGCTCGGAGTCGGGTGTTTCGGGCGGGCTCGTGGGCGGGGTCTCCGCAGGGCCCGGCGGAGCGGGAGCCTTGCTGGGTTCCGGCGTTTTGCCGCGGCGTGAGCGGCGCTCCGTAGCTCGCCGGCGGAACAAGATGAAGCCGCCGATGAGCGCGGACGCGCCCGGCATGTAAATCAGCACGTAGCGGAGCACCTCGCCGAGCGACTCTTCAGTGAGGTTCAAGCCGACGTCGTGCGAAGCTTTCTCGGGCACGCTGATGATCGCCGGACGAGCCGCGAGCCAGGAAAGCGCGCTCTCCATGAACATGCGCGTGCCTAGCAGCGGTGTTTCTCGCCAGTTGCGACCCCAAGCCAGGTTGGCGCTACCTACGACTACTAGGCGCGGACCGTGCTTCTCGCGCGAGGATGCGGGCTTCGGTAGCTCCGCGGCCATGGCCAAGTCGAAAGGGCCCTGCGCGTCGCTCGGTCCCTTGCGCACCGTCTTGCCCTCTTCCACGAACGGCCGGATGTCCTTGAGGCTGAACGCGGAGGAGCTGGTGCGAAGCAATGCCGTCGGGTTCTGCGTCGCACTCTTGCGCAGGCTCTGCGCGGCGCTGACCATGACTTTGTATTCTACCTTCTCGCTGTCTTTGAAGAGGCCCTTCGTGACATCGTGCACGAGCGGCGTGGCGAAGTAGGTCTCTCCGAGGCCCGTCGGCAAGCGCGAGGCTTCGTCCTGCTCGATTACGAAGTCGGCGTTGAATTCGACACCGCCAGCCCGGGCGATGGGATCGAGTCCCGTGGGGCGAATGCGGTTTTCTTCGTCCAGCACCGGGTTCGCGAGCAGGAGCACGTTGCCGCCCTGCTTCAAGTAATCGACGAGGCGCCGGCTGGCTTTCGCGGCGAACTCGATCTCGGGGCCCGCCACGACCACCACGCGACACGGCTCGAGCGCGGCTTGCTTGCCGGGACTCGCCAGGTCGACCGTGTCGACCTGGTAGTTGTCTTTCTCGATGCGAAAGCGAAACTCGGCAAGGCCCATGGGGCCGCCGTCATCCACGGAGATCTCCTGATGGCCCGTCGTGAAGCAGATCTTCGAGACCTCGCGTTCGAGCACGTTGCGGATGCCTTCGGTCAGCGCTTGCTCGAGCTTGGGACGCGCACGGCCGTCTTCTTCGTCGTACGCGATCATGTCGTCGGTGGTGACGAACCAGTGCCGTTCGCCGCGCGCCACCACCATGCTCGCGTCCGTCACTACGCGGCCGTCTTCGGTCTTTCCGGCGAGCAGCTTGTACTTTTGCTGGAGCGCCAGAAACTCCGCCGGGTTCTTGTCCGGATCGACGTAGCGTGCGCGCAGGAGTCGTGTCTCGCTGCCGTAAGCCGTGAGCATGTGCCGTACGCTGAGCGTGAGCGGATCACTCGAGCTCAAGAACACGATCACGTCGACGGGCTCTTTGAGCTCCAGGAGCGTGTCCCGTGTGGCTTGCGAGAGGGTGTAGAGGCCGGCGCGAGTCCAGTCCCAGCGCTCGTAGAAGCGCGCGACGAGCACGTTGGCCATGACGGCGATCACGACCGCGGCCGCGACCCCCGCCAGCGAAAACACCGTGAGCGAGCGTTGCGAACGGCGCGCATCGCGCTTCGGTGCCGGTGCGGCCGCGGCGCTCAACTCCACCTCCACGACTCGACCACCCGAGTAGTGATGAACAGGGGCAGCGCGACCAGGGTCGAATCGAAGACCATGCGACGTAGATCGACCACGCCCTTCGAAAGCTCGTCCATTTGCGTCAGCACCGAGACGTGTGAACACAGGTCGCGGATCGCGCCGGGCTCGAACACGTATTCACCCACGCCCAGGATGAACAGCCCGAATTGCACGAGCACCGTCAGGACCAGCGCGAGCAGCTGGCTGCGCGTGAGCGCGCTCATCAACGTGCCCACGGCCAGGTAGCCGGCGCCGACTCCCAGCACCCCGATGTAGCTCGAAGCCACGACGTACCAGTCGATGTGCCCGGTGTCGCGCAGGACGATGACGTAAAGAAGCGTAGGGGCCCAGATCAGCGCGTACGTCGTGAGCGTGGCGGCGTACTTGCCGAGCACGACGCCCGACGGAGTCACGGGCGCGGTGAGCAGTGGCTCGATCGTGCCGCTTTTGCGCTCTTCCGCGAACAGGCGCATCGTGAGCGCCGGACACAAGAGGAGCAACGAAATCAACAGGAAGATCGACTGTCCGAAATACGCCTGCACCGGGCCCGTATCCATGGACACCTGCGCCGCACCCGCGATGTGTACGACGATGGAATAGAAGCTCATGCCCTGGATCAACAGGAATACGACGAGCAGCACCCAGGCGAGCGGCGTCACCCACAGGCTCAGCATCTCGCGCCGGTAGATCGGGAAGAAGCCGCTCACGAGTCGTCCTCACCGCCGGCTCGTTCCTCGAGCTCGGCTCGGGTCAGCTGCGCGAACACTTCTTCCAGCGTGGCCCTCGCGAGCTGCGCCTCGCGCACGCCGATGCCGGCGCCGACCAGCGCTGCAACCGCGCCTTCGAACAGCCGGTTCACGTCCGTTTCTTTCTTGTGAAACGTGATGTGAAAACGCGTGGCGTCCTGTGCGGTGGGATCCGGCATGCGGCGCACGCGCTTGACCCCGGGCGACGCCTCCAGGATGGCCGGAGCCCGTTCATCCGGATCGCGCAGCAGGAGGTTCGCTGCGGAGGCTCGCCGTTCGGTGTGCAGCTCTTCGAGCTTTCCCGCTGCCACCAGCTTGCCGCGATCGATGACGATGGCGCGCTCGCAGGTCGCTTCGACCTCGGACAAGATGTGCGTCGAGAGCAAAATGGTGTGGCTCTCCCCGAGCTCGCGCACGAGCTTCCTGACTTCACGGATCTGGTTGGGATCCAGGCCCGCGGTGGGTTCGTCCAGAATCAGCAGAGGCGGGTTCGACACCAGCGCGTCCGCGAGGCCGACACGCTGTTTGTAGCCTTTCGAGAGGTGCGCGATCAGCGTGTCCACCATCTCGGTGACGCGCGCCTGTTCCATGGCGCGCTCGACTGCCGCGCGGCGTTTGCCTCTGGGAACGTGCTTGAGCGCGGCTCGGAAACGCAGGTACTCGCCGACCCGCATTTCGGGGTAGAGCGGCGCCGCTTCGGGCATGTAGCCAATCTGCTCACGTGCAGCGAGCGAGTCCTCCACGATGTCGAAGCCGGCTACCCGCACGCTGCCCGCGGTCGCGCCCAAAAAGCCCGCCAAAATGCGCAGCGTAGTGCTCTTGCCGGCGCCGTTTGGCCCCAAAACGCCGACAATTTCGCCCTTGCCGACCTGAAAGGAAACGTCTTGCACGGCCACAACGGTGCCGTAGTCCTTGGTCAGGTGTTCGACTTCGATCACGAGGCGCATGCCGTACCACGAAGTCCGAGCTTTTTCACAGCGCACTCTGCGCGGGCCGGCCGGCTCGCGGCGCGAGAATTCGCCCGAGGACGTTGTCGCCGCGGCGCGGCGAAACGCGAGCCCGAAAGAGCATGATATGCTGGTCGCAGTGTCCGACTTTCAGCGTTCGTCCAACCCGCCCCCCAGCCAGCCGGCTCCGAGCCGCGCTCGAGAACTGGCCAAACAAGAGACGCGCGATGCACTGCTCGAGGCAGCGCTCGCGGAGTTCGCCGAACGGGGCCTGGATGCGC